>JAWOGI010000178.1:0-17949 GCA_046496975.1 Desulfobacteraceae bacterium
GATTTCAATAGAGGAAGAGATATGCTGGAATCATATTTTGGAGAATTTGCCAGTTTGATGGCTGCTTTTTGCTGGACAGCCACAGCTTTGGCTTTTGAATCAGCCGGGAAGAAAATCGGTTCTCTCTCTGTAAATTTAATTCGATTGTTCATGGCTATTTTTATGCTGGGTATTTTTACATGGATTACCCGGGGCCTTTTTTTCCCTGTAGATGCAAGCTGGCATCATTGGTTCTAAGACCGGTCAAAATAGCTGCTTCCTGGTTAAACGGGCTGACATTGATGTCAGTTTTGTTATTTTAATCCCTCTTCACCGCCGAATTCCCGGTACAGGGAGAATTCATCCAGAACGGTTTTGTCATCACTGGTGGTGGTCCCGGTAACCAGGCGGGCCAGGGTCTCTGCCATGCCCGGCCCCAGCATAAATCCCTGGCCGCACATGCCCGTTGCGTGGACAAGGCCCTTTACCTGGCGGTTCATCCCCACAAGGGGAGAGCCGTCCGGGGACATGGGGTAGAGTCCCCGCCACACCCGCCTTACCCTGATACTTTGCAGGCAAGGCATAAGATCCACCATGCGCCGGCTAACCTGGGGGAGGAACACCGATGTCTCCCGCTTGTCCGTCCCGAGAATCGGCGGATCAGGTGTGATGCAGAAGACAACCTGGCCGTGGCGGTTCTGGTAAAAATAGTAGTTCTTGGATCCCGGGACAGCCCGCAGATCCACCACCATGGCCTGGAAAAAGGGCTTTACCGGTTCTGTGATCCCCCCTTCATGGGATTCCGGTGTCACCGGCAGTTCTATGCCGGCCATCTTTCCTATGGAGCGTGAATAGCCGCCTGCCGCGTCCATTACCATCGCCGCTGAGTAGCGGTCTTTACTGGTGCTCACCCCGGTGACGGCGGCGTTCTCCTGGAGAACGGCCTCTACCTTTTCGTTAAAGTAAAAATCAACATTGCCCGTTTCAAGGGCTTTTCGGTAAAAGGCATTGGCAGCGATCAGGGGCGAGGCCGATCCGTCATCCGGTGAAAATGTGCCCCCCAAAAGGCTGTTTTTGTTTATTCCCGGGGCAATTTCGGCCACCTGGTCCGGGGAAATGAAATCAATGTTTAACCCATAACGCTTCTGGGTGGGGAGAAGCCCCTTTAAAAGCGTCTCCTCTTTTTCCCGGTAAACGGGGAACAGATAGCCCCCCTTGAGCCATTCTATGTCATCTCCGTGTGTCTTTTGCCATGTGGAGAAGATCTCCAGGGATTTGATGCCCACGATGATTTTTCCAGGGTCGGAATGGGTGCCCCTTATGCCGCCAATGGCGTGTTTGTTCTCACCCTGGCCCGGGGAGGCGTGGGCATCGATCACTGCGGTTTTCAATCCTTTTTTCCCCAGGGCCATGGCTGCGGGCAAGCCGATGGACCCCGCACCTACGATTACAATATCATATTTTTTCACGGGATTCACCCCCTGTTTTATTCATCACCGTTCTCTCCTTTGGCTCCGGCCAGAGCGCCCAGGGGAACTTCCACAAAGAGCGGTCTGTCTACCCTGTCAGTGACCTCTTCCAGGGCAACGCCTTCGTCCCGGAAGATCTTCCACAGCATTGGCCTGCAGGTTTTAGAACCACAGGACCCCATGCCGGCCCGGTTTATCCCCTTGAGCTGATTGATATCCCGAACCCCGTCTCGTATGGCAGACCGGATCTCGCCCAGGGTCACCCGCTCACACCGGCAGATCACAGCATCTTCCGGCAGACAGGCGGGGTCAGGGGCAGACCCCATGGCCGGCTTCTCTTGCTGGACACGGATGCCGATGACCTGTTTGGCCACCTCTTTTTCAACCTCCACCTGGACCATCAGGGTTCCCGGGAACCGTTTTTTATTGGCAACCACCCGTTTCACCCTATGATTTCCCCTGGACGGAGAGGGATAAACGGTGTTGCCGTCAACGTCTGTCAGGGTGATCACACTGCCCTTTTCCACCCCCTCCCGTCCCAGCTCATAGGGCAGGGTAACGGTGGGAAGATCGGGGTTTTTCCGGTAGTCCACAAGGGTTACGGCAAGGCCCGGGCAGACGGCAACACAATTCATGCACCCCTTGCACTTTTCAATCTCCACGGCATAGGGCAGCCCTGTGATGGTGTCCTGCTCGGTGTGGATGATCCCTTCCTCGCACACCGATGTGCAGGGGTTGCAGGGAATCTCCTGGAAGCAGTGGAATACCGGCATCACACCGGTCTCTTCCTTTGGCGCCTCTCTTTTTACCGGTTTTCCCGGTCTTGACTTGAGCACCTCGGCCTTTTCTTCAAGGGATTTTGGGATTTCGCCGTCAAAACGGCCAAGGCTTTTGGCTATTTTAAGCCCCTGGATCCTGCCGGAGAACATGGCCGCCGACGCTTCGGCGATCTCCTCGGCATCCCCGGCGCAGTAGACCTCCATGCCCCACTGTTTTGCCTTGAGATAGAATTCGTTGACCTCACTGAGGCCCACGGCAATGAGCAGGGTGTCCACAACAAAGGTCTGTTCCGTTCCCGGCATCGGGCTCCAGCTGCTGTCAAGTTCTGCAATGGTCACCGACTCTACCCGGTCGGTGCCGTTGGCCGAAACAACGGTGTGGCTGGTATAAATGGGAACACCGAGCCGTTCCAGCTTGTCGGCGTGGACCTTGTAGCCCCCCACCTCTGCCAGTCCTTCGACAACGGCGGCCACCTCGATATCCGCCTGGATGGCGTGGTAGCCGGCGATGATTCCCACATTGCCGCCACCGACAATGAGCACCCGGTCCGATGCCTTGACAAGGTCCCGGTTGACAAGGGTTTGAAAAGCACCGGCCCCGTATACCCCGGGCAGGGTGTTGCCGGGAAAGGAGAGCATCTTCTCCCGGGCGCCGGTGGCCACCAGGAGTTTTTCCGGTTTGACGGTGATGTATCTGCCGTTTTTCACAACCCCAACGATTTTATCGGAAAAGACCCCCACGGCGGTGGTGTCCAGCCAGGTCTCCACGCAGTCAAAGGCCTCAAGCTCCGTCTCCAAAAGGCTGCCGATGGCAAACCCCCGGGTGCCGGCATGGGAGTCCTCCACGGAGCCGAAAAACTTGTGGGTCTGGAGCACCAGCTTGCCCCCGGCTTCGTCCTTGTCGTCGATCAAGAGGGTCTCAACCCCGGCTTTTCCCAGTTCCAGGGCGGCGGAAAGCCCTGCAGGACCGGCACCTATGATCAGAACGGCCACCTTTTTTTCCTGGATGTCCGAAGTGCTGTTGGGGGCATCAACTTGGGGAACCTTTGGCAATCCCTCCACGCTCTCCACGATCATGCCCTCTTTCAGGGGGGTCATGCACGATTTGACAGGCACCCCGTCGGCAATGACCATGCACTGGGAGCACTGGCCATTGGCACAGAACATGCCCTGGGGGGCGTTGTCCCTGGCATGGTGGCCAAAGATCTGGATATCGTTGGCAAACAGGGCCGACGAGATCATCTCTTCTGGTTTGCCGTAGAGGGGTCTGCTGTTCCACGAAAAAGCCACCTCTTCCCGGGGGCTGACATCCAGAACAGGATGCCGGGTGATTCGTTTACTGCTCATTTTGCTGCCTCTTTCTTTTTTCCAAGGTAAGCTTCCTGGATTTTTTCCGATGCCAGCAGCTCTTCGGCATTGCCGCTGAGGACGATTTTTCCCACTTCCAGCACATAGGCTCTGTTGGCAAGTTTCAACGCTGCCTTGGCGTTCTGTTCCACGAGAAGGACCGTCACCCCGCTCTGGCTGATCTCTTTGATGGTTTTGAATATAGCATTGACCAGTATGGGGGCCAGTCCCAGGCTTGGTTCGTCCAGCAGCAGCATTTCGGGGTTGGCCATGAGGGCCCGGCCAATGGCCAGCATCTGCTGTTCGCCGCCGGAGAGGGTGCCGGCCAGCTGCCGCTTTCTCTCCTTGAGCCGGGGCAGCAGCTCGTACACCCATTCAAGGACCTTGCCGTCGGGCCGTTTCCGGGAATAACTCCCCAGGATCAGGTTCTCCTCCACGGTGAGGATGCCGAAGATCCGCCTCCCCTCGGGGGAATGACCGATCCCCATGGAGACGATTTTGTGGGCCGGGGTGCGGGTGATCTCCTTTCCCTTGAAGACGATGGAACCGGACCGGGAGTCGTGGAGCCGGGAGAGGGTCCTCAGGGTCGTGGTCTTGCCCGCTCCGTTGGCTCCCAGTATGGTGACAATTTCCCCCTTGAAAACTTCCAGGGAGATGCCCTTGATGGCGGCGATATTGCCGTAGAATACTTCCAGATCGTTGATTTCGAGTATTTTATCATTGTTCATCGTTGTCATCCTCACTGCCCAGGTAGGCTTCTATCACCAAGGGATCGGACTGGATCCTGTCGGGAAGGCCTTCGGATATCTGTTTGCCAAAGTTGATTACGGTAATATAGTCGGTGAGGGTCATCACCAGATCCATGTTATGTTCGATGAGCAAAATGGTGACCCCCATTTTCCGTATGCTGTAGATGGTTTCCACCAGCTCCAGGGTTTCACTGTCGTTGAGGCCGGCAGCCGGTTCGTCCAGTATGAGCAGCTCGGGTTCCGAGACAAGGGCCCGGGCCATTTCAACTTTTCGCTGGAATCCGTAGGCAAGGCTGCCAACGGGTTCTTTTGCAAACTGCAGGATGTTGAAAAAATCGAGGGTCTCTTTGACCTTTTCCCAGTTGGCGGTTTCATCTTTTCTTGAAGAGGGGGTGTGGCAGATGCCGTGCCACCAATGCTGTTTTCCCCGGAAGTGCCTCCCTGACATGACGTTTTCCGCCACGCTCATTTCGGAAAAGAGCCGGATGGTCTGGAAGGTGCGCACAATGCCCAGGGATGCCACCTTGTAGGGGGGCAGTCCGGTGATGTTCCGGGGTTTGGCATCCCCGGCTCCCTGCCAGAGCACCTCCCCCTCTTCGGGGGGGTGGATGCCGGTGATGCAGTTGAAGGCCGTTGTCTTGCCGGCCCCGTTGGGCCCGATGATGCCGTATATCTGATCCCGTTCCACGGAGAGGTTCAGGCCGTCCACGGCCGTTAGCCCGCCGAACCGTTTTGTCATGTTGTGTAATTCAAGAATTGCCATTGCGTGTTCCTTTTTATTCTTTTTTTAAAATCCAGTTGGGGATCTTTCCAAACTTTGCCGGAAATATGCCCTCTGGTCTTAAAACCATCGCCAGAATCATGGCAAACCCAAAGATGAAATAGCGCCATGTGGCAAAGTCCCGGAAGATTTCCGGCAGAACAAACATGACAAAGGTTCCCATGAGGATTCCCGGGATCGATGAGCCGCCCACAAGAACAATGGAAAAGAAAAGAACCGACTGCATGAAGTTAAAGGCCTCGGGACTGACGGCCGAGTACTGGACGGCAAAGAGAACACCGGCCAGGCCGGCAATGCCTGCGCCAAGGGCAAAGGCGAAGATCTTGTACCCCCTGGTGTTGATGCCGATGCTCTGGGCGGCAAGATCGTCCAGCCTGAGGTAGTGAAGGGCACGGCCGGGCTTGCTGCGGTCAAGGTTGCCCATGATGTAGAAGGTGATCAGCAGTACAGTTACGCCCATGTAGTAGATGGCCGTGGCCGAGGAGAGCTCAAAGCCGAACAGTCTCGGCACGTCCAGGCCGAAGATTCCGTTGGGGCCTCCTGTGACACCAAAGAGGTTGTTTTCCACCATTTGAATGAAGACGATGTTCAATCCAATGGTGGAGACGAGAAGATAGTCCCCCCGCAGGTGGATGATCGGGCCGGCCAGGAGGATGCCGAAAAGGGCCGGGATCAGGATTGCAAAGGGTATGGCGTAGAGAATGGGCAGGCCGAAGGTGCTGTTGCACACCGCAGCCGTATACGCCCCGATGCCGAAGAAGAGGGCATGGCCCATGTTGAACATTCCGCCCTTGCCGAGGATGATGTCCTCGCTGAGGCCCACCACAGAGAAGATCAGGAAGGTCGACCCCACGGCAAGCCATTTGGAATTGGCCAGCAGGGGAAAGAGCACCATGGCCAGAATAAAAAGAGAAAAACCGATTTGTTTTTTGTATTGTTTCATGATTACACCTTCTCCGCTACACGTTCACCCATGATGCCCGTTGGTCTGACCACAAGGATGCCTATCAAAAGGATGAATGTAAAGGCATCCGCCCAGGTACTCGAGATGTATCCGGCGATGAGGGCCTTGAATACTCCCAGCAGAAGTCCGCCCACCATGGCGCCGGGGATGTTGCCGATACCGCCGATGATGGCGGCGACGAAGGCGTAGAGGCCGTAGTTCCACCCCATGTCAAAGTTGATCCCCCGGTAGTAAAGACCGATGAAGAGGCCGCCCACGGCGCCGAGGAACGAGCCGATGACAAACACCAGGGTAATGATGCCGTCCACATTGATGCCCATGAGCCTCGATGCGTCGTGGTCGATGGAGGTGGCCCTGATGGCGGCTCCTACCCGGGTCTTGTCGATAAAGAAGATCAGCCCCACCATGATGGTTACGGAGAGGGCCAGGATCACCACCTGGATAAAGCTGATGTAGATGCCGGCAATGTTCCAGGTGGTGGCCGGAAGGATGTCCGCGGGAAAGAACCGCATCCTCGGCCCCCAGATCAGCATGATCCCGTTCTGGATAACAAGACTGGCTCCCAGGGCCGACACCACGGCGCTGAGCCGGGGTGCTTTTCTAAGGGGGCGGTAGGCGATGCGCTCCAAGAGGACACCGGCAACGGAGATGATGATGCCCGTTGCTCCGAACACCACAATCACCGAAACAACGGCATTGGTTCCAGGCCCGAGGAACTGGTGGTATATGGTGAGCCCGACAAAGGCTGCCATGGCCACAAGATCGCCGTGGGCAAAATTTATCAGTTTCATGATCCCGTAAACCATGGTGTATCCCAGGGCGACCAGGGCGAAAATACTTCCAATGGTTAGACCATTTACAAGCTGTTGCAGAAAAATATCCATAATTTATTGAACCTTATCTGTTTTTTATGGGAAAGCCATCAGCCATCAGCCATCAGCCATCAGCCATCAGTTATCAGTTATCAGCTTTCAGTAGACAATGGGTCAACCCCACCTTTTAGGTGACCGATGTTATGATAAAGCCCATAATTTAGGCCAAAACCCCCTGGAATGGCCGTGTTACATCCGGCCCGGGGCCTTTTTTTCCGTTGCAATGCCCGGAAAAGAAACCTTCCCTGCAAAAACTGGAAAGAATCGGTTGAAGGCTCCTTTCCAGTTTTCCAGGCATTTTCTTACCGATGGCTAATGGTGTACAATCTTGTAGGAACCATCCTTCTGCACTTCATAGGTCTGATGGGCACTGCCGATTCGGTTGCCGTCATGGGCAAAGGAGATGGGGCCGGAAAGTCCGGGGAAATCTTCCATCTTGTTGTGCAGGTAGTCGGCGATCACCTTTGTATCCAAGCTCTTGGTCTCTTCGGCAGCGTGGAGGATGGCCCTCATGCCGTCGAGGTTGAGCAGGGTCCAGATGCTGGGGGGATCCATGTCGTATTTTGCCCTGTAATCCTTGAGGAAATCCATGGCAAGGTCGTAGGGAAGCATGTCAGGGGTGGGCACGTTGATGAGAAAACATCCCTCGGCATATTTGCCGGCCAGTTTGAGAAAGTCGGGGTTGTCACAGGAGTTGCCGCCGACGAAGTCTGCCTGTACCCCCAGCTGCATCTGCTGGGCCCTGAGCAGTCCGCCTTCGGGATAGTAGCCGCTGAAATAGATCACATCAGGATGTTTTGATTTGATCTTGGTCAAGGCAGGAGTGTAGTTCTGGGATCCGGCCTTGATTTTACCCCGGTAGACGATATTGCCGCCAAGGTCATTGAGTTCAGCTTCAACGGCATTGGCAAGACCGTTGGCAAAGCTGGAAAAGTCAGAAACAACGGCGATTCTTTTGTATTCTTTTTCGTTTACAAAGTAGTCTGCCGTGTATTTGGCTTCTGCGCTGTTGGGAAAAGAGTTTCTGAAAAAGGTCCAGTAGCCGTGCTCGGTCAGGGCATCACTGGTGCCGTCGCTGGTCTGGAGAACGCCCGCCTTGTAATAGGTGGCCTGGGCAGCTTCGGCGCAGGTTGAGGTGTAGGAGCCGATGACGGCCATGACATCCTGGTTGACAAGATCCTTGGCGCAGATGGCAGCTTTCATGGCAGTGCCTTCGTCATCGCATGTCACCACCTCGATGTTTTTTCCCAGAACACCTCCCTTGGCATTGATCTGTTCGGCAATGAGCCGGACTCCCTGGTCAATGCCCTGACCTTCATTGGCATATTTCCCGGTTGTTGGGGCCTGAACCCCGATTTTGATGGTGTCTGCGGCAGATGCAGGCCAGACAGCCATGGTAAAAATAAAAAGAAAAGCTGTAAAGATGTTGAAAAACCTGTTCATGATAGTTCTCCTAAAGGTAAAACATTATGGGTTAAAATCCCGGGAAAAAACGAATCCATGATCCTGTTGCTCCTTTGGCATGCGGTTTTGGGCCGGATGAAGGCCCCTTGCATTTCATCCGCCGGAGCGCCATAAGCTTTCCAGGTATCGATGCGTTGTTTCCGCGATCCTTTAGACCATTCGCCGGGAATGGTCACTCAAAAACAATGGTGTTCTTTATTCCTTTTTTGGGAAAAACGACTCTTTCTCCTTCATTCGACGATTGAAATTCTTAACATGGCTTTCAGCAAAAAAGAGGGCTTTTTCCGGCAGCCGGTTTTCAACGGCCTCAACGATCTCCTTGAGGTCCTGGAAGTTTTCCGCCATGCGGCTTTCCGTCTTGTCCAGGTATCGATCGTAGTATCTTCGGATGTTGTTGTGGATCACCTGGGATGTGTAGGCGTAGAGGGAATTCCCCGAGATGGCGGCAAGTTCCTTGTGGATTTTCTGGTCAATGTCCAGAAACTCTTCCCAGGCGTTTAGCCCCTTTTTCAGGAGTGTCTCTGAATGGTCGAGCAGTTTTTTCAGCTGGTGAATATCGCTCTGGTCGGCTTTTTTTGATGCAAGGGAGGCGATTTTTCCCTCAATACCTTCCCGGAATTCACCTATGTCGTGGACGGAAAGGTCACCGGACCGGATCAGGATGGCAATGCTTTCGCTGAGGGGCTCCACTCCTGCGTTTTTGACAATGGACCCGCCGCCTGTTCCCAGCCTGATCTCGATGAGCCCTTTGTGTTCAAGGACCCTGAGGGCCTCTCTCAGTGTTCCCCGGCTGACGTTAAAGGTCTCCCGCAGTTCCCGTTCCGGGGGGAGAAAATCTCCGGGGTTCAGCTGGTTGCAAAAAATAGCCTCCTGGATCTGATCAACAACATCTTGAAAGATCCTGTTTTTTTTTGCTTTTTGAAAATCGGGTTTTTTTGTCACAGGTGAATCCGTCTCCCTAATTCTGGCTGTCTGTTTTTTTCTGAATGGTTTAACCATTGGTATGGTATGGGATTTCATTTGTCAAGGGTTTTTATCAAGAGATGAGATTTATTTTTTTAAGAAAGCCGTCAGGACTTGGTCATAATATCGGCCATCAGTAATCAGCTTCCGGTAAATTCCTTCGGGTTACTGACGGCTGATGGCTTTCATGAATCAAGATTTGATGATAGAGTGAACCTTGAGGATGCCGTGAAACTGAAAGTTTAATGGGTTTGCAGTGTTAAGGAGTACAAAAAACTTGACTTTTTTCTTGGCACGTAACATATTTTACCCTTGAAAAGATCAACGGATTTGGCCGGATTGTTCTTAAAAGCTGGAAAATGCCGGAACCAGAGGGTGATCTTAGGTGAATTATGGTGAAAAACAATTTATGAAAAGAGACTCGGTTTTCGGCACCGCCGGTAAGGCCCGTGGTGGAAAAGCTGAGAAGACGACTCAAGGAGAGTTAAAAAAACGATGGGTATTTTGGGAAATTTTTTGGGTGCAATTGCTGTTGTTCTTGAATATACGCTGAACATCTTCATGTGGATTATCATTGCCAGGGCCGTTCTGTCATGGGTGAATCCAGATCCCTATAACACGATTGTCAGGTTTATCAACAATGTTACCGATCCAGTTCTCTATCAGATAAGAAAAAGGCTTCCCGTCACTTTCGGCGGTCTGGATATTTCGCCGATTATTGCCATCCTTTTTGTCATTTTTCTGCAGAACTTTCTGGTGGCAAGCCTGTATGACCTGGCCCGGGGGAGTGCATTTTAAATTTGGTTTTTGTAGATTTTATCTATTGTAAACTTTTGGGGGCCCCATGGGTATTACACCAGCGGTGATAAAGCAGAAAAATTTTTCGACAAAATTCAGGGGGTTTGATGTTCGAGAGGTGGATACCTTTCTTGAAGAGGTGGCCGGGGAGTTTGAAACGCTCACCCATGCCCTTGAGGGCCTGAAAGAAAAAAACCATCGCCTTGATCTGGAGAACCAGGGGTACAAAAACAGGGAAACTTCCTTTAAACGGGTGCTGATTCACTCCCAGAAGGTTCTCGAGGAGATGAAGAAAAATGCCAGAAAATCGGCAGAAGGGGTGGTTGCCGAGGCGGAGGTCGAGGCGGAACGTATCCTCAACAGGGCCCACCAGCGGCTTTCCCAGCTTCACAGCGATATTGCCGAACTGAAAAGGCAGCGCATGCAGCTTGAAGTTCAGATCAGCTCCGTGATTGAGACCCATTCCAAGATGCTTGAAATGAGCAAGGAGGAGAGCAAGGCCAGTGACGAAACCGATTCAAACTTGCGGTTCATCAACCAGGCCTGACCGAGGTGATCCAAGATTGATCCAAGAACCAACGGGCTTGGCCGAAGTTAATATCCAGCCTTTATGCTTACCTGTTTCCGGAGGAATTTTATGGCCAAAATTGATGCTTTTTTTAAGCTGATGCACGACCAGGGGGCCTCGGATCTTCATCTTGTTTCAGGGCAGCCGCCGGCACTGCGTCTCCACGGGGATGTGGAGCGGATAAAGTACAATGTGCTGACCAATGACGAGCTGAGAAGCATTCTTTACGAGATCACTGCCGAGGAAAAGATAAAGCAGTTTGAAGAGACAGGGGATGTGGATTTCGGGTATGAAATTCCCGGACTTGCCCGGTACCGGGCAAACTATTTCATGCAGAAAAACGGCATTGCCGCCGTGTTCCGGGAAATTCCCTCGGAAATTCTCACTGCGGACGACCTGGGACTTCCCCCGGTGATCTCCAAGCTGGCTTCCCTTCCAAGGGGGCTGGTGCTGGTGACAGGCCCCACTGGAAGCGGAAAATCCACCACCCTTGCCGCCATCATTGACCAGGCCAACAAGGTGAGAAAAGACCATATCATCACCGTGGAAGATCCCATCGAGTTTGTCCACAAGAGCCAGAGCTGCATTATCAACCACAGGGAGGTGGGGCTCCATACCGAGACCTTTTCCTCTGCCCTGAGGGGAGCCCTCCGGGAGGATCCCGACATCATCCTGGTGGGCGAGCTGAGGGACCTTGAAACCATCTCCCTGGCCATTGAAGCAGCATCCACCGGCCATCTGGTGTTCGGCACCCTCCACACCTCCAGTGCGGCCAAGACCCTTGATCGTGTCATCGAGGTGTTTCCCGCCAACCAGCAGGCCCAGATCCGTTCCACCCTTTCCGACGGCATCCGTGCCATCATTGCCCAGACCCTTTTCAAGCGGATTGACAAAAAGGGACGGTGCGCCGCCATGGAGATTCTTGTGGCCACCCCTGCCGTTAGAAACCTGGTCCGGGAGGCCAAGACCCACCAGATTCCGTCGATGATCCAGACGGGTAAGCAATACGGTATGCAGCTCCTCGACGATGCCATCATGCAGCTCTACAAAAAAGGGTGGATCAGCCCCGACGAGGCCTATGGCAAGGCCAACAACAAGGCCACCTTCCGGCCGTTTCTCAAGAAGCCGCCTGCGGATTTCACCGAGGCGTAACCGCAAAGGCCCATCCTGGCTTTCATGCAGGGCTACCCTCTCCGGAAGAGTTCCGGAATTCAGCATGGGCCGCAACCGATGGGATAGATGCCATGGACAAACATGAAATCGATCATATTCTCCTGAAAATGCTGGAAACAGGAAATGATGTCTCCGATCTCAACCTCACCCCGGGAAAACCCCTGCAGGTCGAGCTTTCCGGCCAGCTGACCCCTGTTAAAATGGAGCCCGACTTTAAGGTGCTCACCCCGTTCCAGACCGAGGTGTTTGCCTTGAACCTCATCAACAGGGATCGAAGGCTGACGGAAACCCTTTTACGGGAGGGCTCCTGTGACCTCTCCTATGCCCTTGGCAGCAAGGCCCGGTTCCGGGTCAATATCTTCTCCAGGTCAGGCAGTTACTGCATCGTGCTGCGAAAGCTTGAAACGGAGATCCCCACCATAGAACAGCTCAACCTGCCGGATCCTTTTTACAAAATGGCCGGCGATAAAAACGGGATCATCTTTGTCACAGGGTCAACAGGCAGCGGAAAATCCACCTCCCTGGCGGCCCTCCTGGACAAGATCAATGAAACAAAATCCGTTCATGTGATCACCCTGGAAGACCCCATCGAGTACCAGCATTCCCAGAAGCAGTCCACCTTTAACCAGCGGGAGCTGGGGGGGGATTTTGATTCTTTTGCCAGCGGGTTGCGGGCAGCCCTGAGACAGGCTCCCAAGGTGATTCTGGTGGGTGAGATGCGGGACAGGGAAACCGTGGAGATCGGTCTCTCCGCCGCAGAAACCGGCCACCTTGTGCTGTCCACCCTCCACACCGTGGATGCCGGGCAGACCATCAACCGCATTGTGGGCATGTTCACCACCGAAGAGGAACGTCAGATACGCATTCGTCTGGCCGATACCATCCGGTGGGTGGTCTGCCAGAGGCTTCTCCAGAAAACCGGCGGGGGCAGGGTGGCGGCCTTTGAGATCATGGGGACCAGCCTCAGGGTGAGGGACTCCATCCTCCACGGTGAGTCCGAGGGGAAAACCTTTTACGAGATCATAAAAACCGGCACCGCTTCGGGTATGGTCACCTTTGATGACTATATCCTCGACCTCTACACCCAGGGGCTGGTTACCGAGGATATTGCCATGGCCTACGCCTCAAGAAAGGATATCATGGGAAGGGGACTTGACGCCATCAAGAGTGAACGAGGGGAAAAAACCACCACCATTGATTCCCTGGAAATTGACCACGGGTATGAAGGAGGCTAGGGGAAATGGAGATCACATGCAGCAGCTGCCAGGCGCGGTTCAACATACCTGAGAGCAGGATTCCTAAAAACAGGCGGGCCTCGTTTTTATGTCCGAAATGCAAACAGAGGATACACCTGGACCCGGACAGCGGCAAAACCGGGAAAGCAGCGGTTCAGGAGGAATCCGGCACCGTTGAAGATTACGATGCAGCCAACAAGCCCTTTGATTTTCTCGATGAAAACGCCAGAACGGCCCTGGTCTGCATGGGCGATGCCAGGGCAAAAAAAACAGTGGAAATGGTGTTGACATCCCTGGGATTTTATCTCAAGTCCCCGGAAAATATCGATACAGCCCTTCAGCAGATGACCTACCATCTCTTTGATTTGATCGCTGTTGACGGGGAATTTGATGAAAACGGCCGGGGCGCCGCTGCCCTGGCCAAACACATTGAAGCCATTGACATGGCAGAGAGGCGATCTCTCTTTTTTGTCCGAATCACCAGTGCCTTTAACACCATGGACAAGATGGCGGCCTTCCATGACAGTGTGAATTTGATGGTGAACCGGAAAGACCTTGGAAATCTGGAAAAAATTCTTGTAACGGCCATGGATGACCATGAAAAATTTTACGCTGTTTTTAACGACTCCCTGAAAACAACGGGAAGGGCCTGAAAACATCTAATTTTCGGCGATGAGGCGCAATCCTTCCAGGGTGAGGGAGTCGTCCACCCGTTCAATTTTTTCCGACACATCGGCCATGAGAGGGGCAAGGCCGCCTGTGGCAACGACCATGGGCGAACCGTCCATCTCCTTTGCCATCCTTGTTACCATGCCGTCCACCAGGGCGGCATTGCCAAAGATAATTCCCGACTTGATGCTGTCCGGGGTTGATTTTCCGATGACCGCACAGGGCGGGGTGAAAATCTCCACCCGGGGGAGTTTGGAGGCATTGTGGAAAAGAGCTTCCGAGGAGATCATGATTCCCGGGACAATGGCCCCCCCCAGGTATTCCCCTTTTTCTGAAATGGCATCAAAGGTGGTGGCCGTTCCAAAATCTATGATGATCATCGCTTTCCGGTAGCGCTTGTATGCGGCAATGGCATTGACTATCCTGTCTGCGCCCACGTCTCCGGGGGTGCTGTAGCAAATGGGCATGAGTGTTTTTACAGATTCGGGATTGACCCACACAGGGGCTTCTGCAAGGTATCGTCGGCACCAGGTGTTCAAAATGGGGACGGCGGGGGGGACCACCGACGAGATAACGGTCTTTGTTATTTCGTCCGTGTTGATTCTTTTATCGGCAAAAAGGGCGTTGATGAGAACATTGAACTCGTCTGGCGTTGTGTTCCTGATGGTGCGTATCCGCCAGTTTTCGGCCAGGTGTTCCCCTTGAAACAGGCCAAGGACCGTATTGGTGTTGCCAACATCGATAACCAGAAGCATCTCTTCCCCCTATGGTTCAATTTTTACGGTAAAAATTTCAGGTTCTGCATTCTCGAGAATCAATCCCACGGGCAGCTTGATCACTGCCCTGCGGACATAAATCCCCGGGCCAAGGCCTTCTAAGTTCATGAAAATATTGAACTGCTCTCTGACACCGCTGTTTTTGAGAATGTTTGCCGGGCCTTTGACTGTGATTTCCATGCGGTCCGGGGAGATGATGCTGCTTTTTTCGGTGTTGACGGTGTCAATGGGAATGTCGGCAAAGGTCTTTGTGATTTGCTTTTTCTCAATGGCAACAAAGGCGGTAACGGTTTTTCTATCCGGTGTCGACAGCCCGGAGTCCCCATCAAGGTCCAGGGGGAGCTCTTTTTTGAAATGCTCTCTTGCCCTTGTGATATCAACGGGTTTGGTGCGGATCACCTTCAGGGAGTCAAGCCGGGACGCTGCCCCGGTGACGGCAACGGTTTCCGGCTTTGTCTCTGCCGGCAGGGCAGTATAACCGGCAGCAGGTTTGCCCCGGTAGGGCACCTTGACAGGAAAGGTGGCCGTTTTTTTCTCTTCCAGGGTGATGGTGACAAAGTCTGGGGTGATCTCTGTGATGGTGCATTCCCTGGGAATGGCAATCCGTTTTTTCATCAGGGGAATGGAGTAGGTGCCGGGCCTGATAAAGTGGGATGCGCCGGCCGGGTCCGATGCCAGTTCTGTGTAAAGATCAACCCTGCAGGTGAGGTTTTGGCTGCCAAGTCCCTTGATCAAAGAGCCGGGGCCCTTGACATGGATCTCAACATCAACTTCATCCGGGGAGACCATTGCCAGGCCTTCCGGCACCGAGGAAAAGACAACGGGGAGGAGCAGCTTCGTCTCTTCGGGTTCCGTGGCGCATGCAGAAAAAAAGATGAAACCCAGGAGAATCAAGGCCGGAAGGGTTGAAATGCCTGGCCGGCTAGGCATTCTGTATGGCATTGACGATCTCGACCATGGGCTTGACCGCTGCCACATCGTGGACCCTGACAATCTCTGCCCCGTTTACCGCAGAAACGGCTACGGCAGCAAGGGTGCCCATCTCCGTCGTTCTGGCTTCGGACTGGTCTTCCCGGTTTGTGTTTTGGGAGAGAATCTTCTGGATAAACGACTTCCTCGACGGGCCCATGAGAATGGGGCAGCCAAGGGTTTTGAGTTTTTCAAGGTGCTTGATCAGCACCAGGTTGTCATGGGCCGTTTTTCCGAAACCAATGCCCGGGTCCAGGATGATGCGTTCCTTGCTGATGCCGCTCTTCACGGCAAACTCGCACCGGTCGGCCAGATACTCCTTGATCTCCTGGACAATCTCCTTGTAATTCGGATTGATCTGCATGGTCTCCGGGGTGCCCTGTATGTGCATGAGAACAACGGGAACCCCGGTTCTGGCGGCAAGGTCTGCCATGCCGGGGTCTTTTTCCAGGGCAGTGATGTCGTTGATCATGGCCGCTCCGGCGTTGATGGCTGCTTCTGCCACCGAGGCCTTGGAGGTGTCAATGGAGATGGGAACATCAATGCGCCGGGAGAGTTTCTCAATCACCGGCACCACCCTTTCCATCTCGAGCCCGGCAGGTACAGGCCGGGCAAAGGGGCGGGTGGATTCGCCGCCGATATCCAGGATGTCCGCCCCCTGGCGGACCATCTCTTCTCCGTGGGCCAGGGCGGCGTCCAGATCCAGGTAGCGGCCGCCGTCGGAAAACGAGTCCGGTGTGGTGTTGAGTATCCCCATGACAGCGGTTTGTTTGCCAAGCTCGAGTTTAAACCGGTCACCTTCAAGGAAAAAAGAGTTCATCAGGCGTTCCCGTCCTCTTCATCGCCGCCGCTGGTATCTTCGTCTGTCCGGCTTTTCCCGTCGGTGGCGCTCTCCTCGGGCTCCGGGTTTTCCTTTTCCTTTTTTTGGGTGAAAAGGGATTCATCTTTCCGGTTGGAGGGGTCAAAATCCGGTTTCATGGACGAGATCAATTCATCCAGCTCCTCTCCCATGACCGTCTCCTTTTCGATGAGGATTCTGGCCAGTTCGTGGAGAATTTCCATGTTTTCTTCGAGAAGGGTTTTGGCACTTTGATAGCTTTTCATGATAACGGCGGTGACTTCGGAATCGATCTTCCTGGCCGTGTCTTCCGAGTAATCCTTGGACTGGCTGATCTCCCTGCCGATGAAGATCTGCTCGTCTCCCTTGTCATAGGAGAGGGGGCCCAGGGCTTCGCTCATGCCCCAGGTCCGTATCATCTTGTTGGCAAGGGCGGTGGCCTGCTTGATGTCATTGGCCGCCCCGGTACTGATGCGCTTGAAGATCAGCTCTTCGGCAATCCTGCCGCCAAAGGCCACGGAGAGTTCACTCTCCAGCTGATCCTTGTATTTAAAATCGCTCTCTTCGGGGAGAAACCAGGTGACGCCGGCTGCTCTTCCCCGGGGGATGATGGTGATTTTGTTCACCGGATCGGTTCCCGGCAGAAGCCTTGCCACCAGGGCATGGCCCCCTTCGTGGTAGGCCGTTGTCTTCTTCTCGTCGTCTTTGATCACCTTGGATTTTCTTTCAAGTCCCATGTATACCTTGTCCTTGGCATCCTCGAAATCGACCATCATCAATTTTTCATGACCCCTTTTGGCGGCCAGCAGGGCCGCTTCGTTGACAAGATTTTCAAGATCGGCCCCGGAAAACCCCGGTGTGCCCTTGGCGAGCACCAGGGAGTTGATTTCGTCGTCCAGGGGGGAGCGTTTCATGTGAACGTCCAGGATGCCCTTCCGCCCTTTTATGTCGGGCATGTCAACCATAACCTGGCGGTCGAACCTGCCCGGTCGGAGCAGGGCCGGGTCCAGCACATCGGCCCGGTTGGTGGCTGCCATGAGAATCACTCCTTCATTGGACTCGAATCCGTCCATCTCCACCAGAAGCTGGTTCAGGGTCTGCTCCCGTTCATCATGTCCTCCGCCCATGCCCGCTCCCCTCTGGCGGCCAACGGCATCAATTTCGTCGATGAATATGATGCACGGTGCGTTTTTCTTGCCCTGGGCAAAGAGATCTCTCACCCTGGAGGCACCGACGCCGACAAACATCTCGACAAAATCCGATCCGGAAATGGTGAAAAAGGGCACCTGGGCCTCTCCTGCCACGGCCCTTGACAGCAGGGTCTTGCCTGTGCCGGGGGCTCCCACCAGGAGCACCCCCTTGGGGATGCGGCCGCCAAGCTTGGTAAACTTCTCCGGTTCCTTGAGGAAGTCCACCACCTCTGTCAGTTCTTCCTTGGCTTCATCAATGCCTGCGGCATCCTTGAACGTGATCTTCTCCTTGGTGTCAGACTGGAGCCTGGCACGGCTTTTGCCAAAGGACATGGCCTTGCCGCCGCCGCCCTGCATCTGGCGCAT
>JAWOGI010000232.1:0-4241 GCA_046496975.1 Desulfobacteraceae bacterium
ACCCTTACCTTATATTTCCAGATAACTGGAACCTGCATTATAGTCCAGTTTTAGCATTTGACATCTTGATTTATAATTTGGTATAGTCTGTATCAAGAAAAGCAAGTTCCTATCAAGCGGCTACTGCTCCTCAAATAGCTTGATTGTCGGTGATATTCTTCCGCCCCTCATAACTGTATGGCAGGCATAAAACAGATCAGGGGTATCAAAAGAAGCCGACCTATCACCAGTCGTCTGACAATTATTATGACTTTACCAGACTGTAGCCTGCCAGAAGGACTGTCATTCAGACGGTGCCTTGGCCAGTTACCCGGACAGTCATTTGATCCCCAACCGTTTCTAAGCCAACCGGAAATTGTCTATGAATTTTTCCCAGTCCATCTGTCCCCCATAACTGTTTAGCTTGATGTTGGCAGGGAGCCCTTAATGGCAGGCATAAAACCTTGAAAACCTGTAAAATATGCCTTCTCAGAACGCTTGACGGCAGTATGACGGCATGTAGCTGGAAACGGTTGGTACTCCTGCCTCTCACGCTTGTTTTGCTTTTAACACGATCCAAGCTTTTTCATGAACCGCGGCAAAGAGATTACGGTTACATCGCTGCTGACTGGAAATTCGTCATTGCCGCCGTAAATAACGTATTTTCGGGTGGCGCCCACATCATCGCAGATTGCGCTGTAATGCCTGCCCAATTTGGGAGCGCTGCCATGTTTTATTTCTACCGCCCAGATTTCTGATGACGGCATCCTGATGACCATGTCAATTTCCGCCCCTGCAGCGGTGCGGTAAAAATATGTTTCAGCACGAAGAGGCAATGTCGAATGGATATTTTCCATCACAAAGCCTTCCCAGCTTTTGCCAAGTATCGGATTGGAGAGCAGGGCATCATAATGGTTGATTCCAAGCAGCCGGTGTAAAATGCCGCTGTCCCGGACGTAGTATCGCGGCGTTTTGATCAGCCGTTTTTTGACATTGGCATGCCATGGTTCCAAACGTCTGACCAGTAACAGATCCGAAAGTATATCGATGTAATGGCTCACTGTTTTGCCATCAATTTCAAGATTTGCCCCCAGCTTTGAATAGTTCACCGGTTCCCCCTGCAAATGAGCCAGCATGGTCCACAGGCGACGCATCCTGGTTGCCGGTACACGAAAACCCAACTGTGGAAGGTCCCTTTCAAGATAAGTGCGAATCAAATCCTCAAGCCAATCCATGGCTGTGGTGTCATCTACCGCCAGATAGCTCTCAGGAAAACCGCCTCGAACCCAAAGTTTATGTTGTATTGTTTTGCTTTCGCTGCCTGTTTCAATGATGTTCAGCCCGCTCATGTATAGGTAACTGATCCGACCCGCAAGGCTTTCAGACGATTGACGCATCAAATCCATGGAAGCGGAACCAAGAAAAAGAAACTGCCCGGATTTACGTCCCTGCTCCCTGTTTTTATCAATGAGACCCCGTAACACTGGAAATAGGTCCGGTATACGTTGTATTTCATCCAGGATCACTAGTTTATCATTGTGCATGTTCAAAAAAGCAACCGGATCACTAAGCTTGAGCTGATCTTCCGGTGCTTCCAGATCGAGGTAGATGGAATCCATCCCTTTTGCTATAGTTTTGGCAAGGGTGGTTTTTCCCACCTGACGGGCGCCAAGCAATGCGACCGCAGGTACTTGTTCAATTTTCCTTTTTATTTCATCTGTAATCCATCGAAAAATCATACCTTGTAATATAGGATAATAATTCCGAAATAACAAGGTAAATAATACAATTAGCTTTTATGGAAAACATATTGATTGGGTGATTTACCCAAATTCAGATCAGGGAGGATGTCAATTATTGTTGTTGACCCTGTTTCTCAAGTCTTTACCACACTTAAAAAAAGGCAATCTTTTTTCAGGCACTTGAACAGGTTCCCCTGTTTTTGGATTACGGGCAGCATAGGATTTGTAATGTTTAACACAAAAAAAACAGACCCCTCTTATCTCAACTCGGTCTTCTTTTGCCAGACTTTTTGATATCTCATCAAAGAAAATATCAACAAAATCATGCGCCTCAATGTGAGTCAAACTTGTTTTTTCATGCAAAACTTTAATTAAATCTATTTTATTCATGGTGTAATTGTCCTTGTCAAGGACTTTTAGAGGTTAATTCCTGACACTTAAAGATACAGCAGACTCCCAGTCATCCCCCGTGTAGTTTGACTCAATCTCAATGACGAGAAGAGTCCCCAATGGGTTCATTCAGTTTAAAAAAGTTTGAAAAAGATTCACGGTTTTTTTTCAGACACCCCCCGATAGTCTGAGATGTTTTATGTGTTGCGTTGTTGTCATGATTGAAAAAAAATTTGATGACACACGCCCCCTCTCCAGGGGGTAGAGGGGAAAAAATGTTTGCTCCGAATACTAAGAGGATCTGGCTGATCCAGCTTTAGTCGGAGATGGCGAGATTCCATGCAACCAAACGAGAGATAAGCTGGAACCTGTCATTCCATTCTGCCTCAAAGAGCCTGCGGATATGTCGGATGACAGCTTCCGTAGCGCCCTTGATTTTTGTCAGCAGCGATTTGAGTTTATCCTCCCAGAAAGCGCGTTGAAGAAGCAGGCCGCCAAATACGGCTTTTTCGCTGAGTTGTAAAGCCAGCTCCCCGGTTTCCTTGCTTTGGGCAACAAGAAGTTGATGATCTTTTTCCAATTGATTCAGTAGCTCCTGCTTTTCAATTTCTGCGTATTTCATGAGCTGGGTTTCCTGCACCCTGAGATCGCACTCGTCCTGGCAGTTCTGGATAACCTTGACCAGGTAGCGATGGGCAGTTTCGGAATTGAGTCTCCCTTTTGCCCGTTCCGCGGCAAAGATGGCCAGTGCCTGGCGGATGGCCTCCGGCGTGTAGCGGGAGCTGAGCCAGATCCTAAGGGCGGCTTTGGGATCAAGAATATCGAGTTCAAAATCGGCGAAACCTTGATCCAGTATCTGCCTTGCCACATTCATGGTGGACAGGCAGTCGGGTTTCCGGATTTGCTCCTGACGTTCCTTGAGATTTTCCAGGAACACCTGGTCTTCCTCCGGGTCCGGGCAGGCATCTTTGAGGACCTTCTGACGGCTGTGGCCGTTCAATTCATAACGGCCGGCATGGTTGGTACCGGCGGTAAATGCGCGGACGGCCTCTTCAAGGGCGCTTTTTACCAGGGTTTCTTTGGTGCTGTCGTCCAGTTCGATGGTACCCACGGCCTGCTCGAACTTTCCGAATTCGCCTTCAATAACCGCTTTATTTTCCGGACGTCCCGGTGTTGCCGGTATCATGGTCGTTTCCGGCTCAAGGGCTTCCTGCAGTTGCCGGTCTTTGTGGATGGGCTTGTTGTCATGGAGCACCGCCTCGGGTTTACGTCCCATGAACATTGCACCTCTTCACTGGATGTCAAATGGACATTAACCTCCTTTCCGTCGGTGACAAGCATCGTACCCGGCTGAAGCTTTTTAGTACTGCCTCTGTACCGGGGGTTCTTGTGTTTGCCTTTTCCGATCATCCCGGTTATTACCAGTACTCTTCGGATCTGATTGGACGGAAGGTTGACACGTTTGCGTTCGTGGACAAAAAAATCTTTCAGGCTGCCCTGCCATTTTGAATAGTCCTCAACGATCATCCGTCCAAGGTCATTAAGGTTGGCATCAAAAGAGGGAATCGGCTTTACCGGGGTGGCCTTGTATGGTTGGCCCTCATCCTTCTTTTTCCAGGCCTCCAGTGTTGGATAGGGGACCTCGGACAATGCGCAAAAGTGTTCAAGGGAACCTGTCCACTGGTCCAGATGGTGTAGAACTGCGCGTATAAACCAAGGGCCGTAGCCCGTTAGGCGACCAGGATGGGGGACAAAGGCACAGGGATTTTCCAGACGGTATTGTAAAAGAGCGACCTGAAGCTGCCATCCGGCACTGTCCATGTTTGATGCCGCAGGTTCCTGCAGCGGTGTCCGTCCGGGGCCCGGTAGATTTATCTGCTCCAATGCTTTATTCATCTGGGCCTTTCTTTCGTACACCTGGGTGCGGTTTACGCAGGCCTGCCCGCAGATATCTGTGACAGTTCCTTCCAGGGAAAGGGCTGTTTTTGAAGCATTTTCTTGGATTATAAGATGCATGGCGATCATTGAAAGCTTGTTTTCTTTAAGTTCTTCTTGTATATTCATTGTAGCAGGTTTTGTTTTGAGGTTAATGGTTTTCTGGAAAAAAATTCATAATTTCTCAAAACTCAA
>JAWOGI010000276.1:0-11206 GCA_046496975.1 Desulfobacteraceae bacterium
ATATTGACAACGCCCCGAGCTATCCCATCCGTGACGCTGGCCCGCATCTCGATCCTGCCACGGGGGGAAGTGATCCATATCCGGTCACCCTCCTGGATACCATTATCGGCTGCGTCCAGGGGATGAAGTTCTGCCATGGGATGGGGACGGCGTTTTCTGAGAAAGGGTATCTGCCGGTTGTCGGAGTGAAAAAATTCTGCCCGCCGGCTGCCCGTGGTCAGCACATAGGGGTATCTATCCAGCAGATCCTTCCTTGACACCGGGCTCTCCGGCGGTTCCTGGAAAGAAGGCAGCGGATCATACCCCATTCGTTCCATGGACCTGGAATACAGTTCCACTTTGCCCGACGGAGTCCTGAATCTGTTTTTTCGCCTCAGCCCGTATTCAGGGGCTTGAAAAACATATCCCTGGTTTTTAAGATCTTCAAAATCAATCCCCAGCCCGGACAACCTGAAATTCAAAATATCCTTGGGAGATTCTTCCGATCCAGGCAGGTGCATCCGCCCGGCCAGATCCGCTAAAATGTCTTCATCCGGCCTGCATTCTCCCACGGTGACTACTTTTTGCTGAGCCAGAACCGCATTGGCTGCCACATAAGGGAGTTCGACGAGCTGATCGACCTCTGGCCAGAACGCCGCAGGAAGGACATAATCGGCCAGGGCCGCAGTGGGCGTCATGAACATATCGGATGCCACCATGAAATCCAGCGAAGAGAGGGCCTCGTAAACCTTTTGGGGATTGGCCACCGTGACCAGGGGATTGGACCCGAAATTCAAAAGAGCCCTGACTCTGTATGGCTCACCAATGGTCATGGCTCTGAGCACGGCCGGAATATGAGCTGCGGGAAGAAAAGCTCTCGCCCCTCCCAGAAGCTTGAATTTCAAGGCGCCCAGGCGCTTTTTCGCCATTCCCGGAGGCAGGGCTGATTTCAGCAGGGGGAAGGGTTTCAGAAGGGATGCCCCGAAAATATCCGCCCCGGGCACATCCAGGTTTCCAGTAATCCCCCGCAGCAACGCCAGAGCCCTTACGGTCTGAAGGCAGTGGGGGGTTTGTTCGACCGCCACACCCCACTCCAGAACCGAGGGCTTGTCCAGGGCATAGCATCTGGCAGCCCTGATAATCAGAGACGCCGGAACACCGGTGACAGGCGCAGCCCAGGCCGGGGAAAACTTTTTTACATGGGCCTTCAGTCGCTGAAACCCGACGGTATGGTTGTGAACAAAATCATGATCATACAGATCGTCATAAATGATGCAGTGAATCATGGCCAAGGCCAGGGCTGCATCTGTCCCGGGTCTTACCGGTAGCCACAGCCGGCATTTGGAAGCTGTTTCCGAGCGTCTGGGATCCACGGCAATGCCCTGGGCACCGTTTCGCAGGGCCCTTTTTACAAGGGCCGACAATTCTCCGTCCGGAGACGTGACCAGCGGATTGTGGCCCCAGAACAGAATGGTCCGGGGGGTGATCGTTCCGTAGTAGTCTGCGGTAGCCAGGCCGCCATAGGTCAGATTGCTGACCGTGATCCGGGGGATAAAACAGTTGGCCAGGCCGGGTTCATACCAGTTGGGCGTACCCAGGGCATTGGCAAAACGGATGACGTTCATGAAATGGTGCCGGCCGGTACCCTGGCCCACGGCAATGGATTCAGGTCCGGAGGAATGACGAATCTCCTCCAGCCGGGCCGAAATCTCTGTCAGGGCCTGATCCCAGGAAACCTGCGCCCATTTTCGACTCTGCCTGGATCCGATCCGTTTTAAAGGAACAACCAGACGATCCGGATGATACATCATCTCCCGGACGGACAGCCCTTTTACGCACATATATCCCCTGCTGAAAGGTGATCGTCGGTCCGGACGGACCCGGACAAGACGGTGGTCCTGAACCGTCAGCAAGGCACCGCATCCGCCATGACAGGAGCGGCATACACTGGAATAAATTTTTGGGTCTTCCATGATCCGTCTTTATTTTTTGAGACAGGCCAGTACCTTGCAATTCTCCTGAATAATCCTGCCCGGATGGTCCAGAAGGCTGCAAAGTCCCTCAATGTCGTCGATCACAAGGGTGACCACTTCTCCCAGAGGAATACGGTTCTGACGATAAAGGGTCATGATATCGGAAAATGCACCGCATAAATGCCCCCTTGATCCTATCAGGGAAATGGCATTGGTGATCATGTGATCCACGGCACTGATCTGAAAAGGCTCACCGCTTCGGGCCAGAAGGGCGATGCGGCCGTTGGGGTTTATTTTTTTGAAAATCGTGTTGATGTTATCTATTTCACCGGAGGCTTCGATGGCAACATCAATGTCACTCGGCGGGTTTCTCCTGAATTCGGACGGGTCATAAACATGATCCGCCCATTGGCCGGCAAACTCCCTTCGGAAAGCCAGCGGCTCAACGATATGCACGTTCGAGGCTCCGAAAATAGTTTTGCTCAGGATGGCCGAGAAAATCCCGATGGGTCCGGCACCGAAAATGATGACATTATCCCCGCCCTTGATCCTTGTGTTCTGGCAGGCCACATAGGCCACACCTGCAGGCTCTACACAGGCCAGGGCCTTCAGATCGGCCTCGGTTTTCACCAGGCCCGTAATATCGTGGGCCAGCATGGATGGTACATCCACGATGTTTCCAAACAGACCGTCGGTTTGCAGGCCAAGCAGACTGGCGTTCCTGCATTGGTTGAAATGGCCTTTTCGGCAGACATCACAATAGTGGCAGACAATAATGGATTCAAACGTTACATAAGACCCTGGCCGGATATGCCGGACCATACGGCCCGTTTCAATCACACGTCCCACCCCTTCATGACCGATTCGTCTTCCCTGATTCGCTGGGATGGAAAGGGGAGCCGAGCTTTTGATATACCCGGTATCCCTGTTCGTTTCGATCAAGTGGATATCGGTCCCGCACAGGCCGGCATACAGCATCTCGACTCGTATGTCTTCTTCTTTTAACGGCCCAGGAACGCTCTTTTCAAGGCGCACAAAGGGATGCTGATAAATCTGATTGGGTCCTGGATGAGCAACTCCGGCGATGGGCTTTTCATCCGCGTAAAGTCGTATCTGGACTGATCCCATGGAGATTCCTCAATTTTCTAAAATTCTAAAAGTTCGGCACAGCTTTGCCCCTTGGGGTACAAGGCACAGCTCCGCCCCTTCGGTTACATTGTTCATACCATGACATTGCCGACATATAAGATTAAGATTTTATATAGGATTAAAAATTACTTTTGTCAACCAAAACAAATGGAGTAAAGAGAATATTGTCAATATGCTTTGTTTTCCCTGTTCCATGCTTCAGGCTGCTTCGACGAAATTCTTTGACGCTTCAGCACTTGTGTCGGGCTTGTATTTTTGCACTTTTGGTGTTATACACAGGAGCTCGGTGAAAACACAATAAAAACAAGCCTGACCCCGACGGCTATTCATAATTGCTGGAAATTTGAATTGGGAGTTGACATTGAGCAGGAAAGTTATTAGAGTATCCGTTTTGTAATTTGGAAATAACAAAGAGGTGTTATGTTAAGTCCCGGTTTTTTAATAGCAATGGATGTTACAATTTTATACGCTGTCATGGGACCACTGGTTTTGTTTGCCTTGTATGTGGTTTTTGATGCCTTGGCAGGTAAGAAACAAGGGGACCAGGAACGAATGATCGGAAAAGAGAAAAAGGATCCTGCCCTTCGTGTGGATGAAGATATCCTTTTATGAATAGATTTATCGATGACTGGAAAAAACTGTTTACCTTTGCCGCCCTGTTAAGCTGTTTTGTCAATATCCTGCAGTTGACCTTTCCATTCTACATGTTTGCCATCTACAGCAATGTTGTTGTCAGCTACAGCAAAAATTCCCTTGTGACCTTCACCGTGGCGGCTGTGTTCGCACTGGTGGCTCTGGCGTTTTTTAATTATATACGTGCCAGGCTTCTGGCTTCGGCTGGAAACGATCTCAACACAAGGTTCAGAAACAGGGTCTATGCCGGTATGCTGAAAAAACATGCAGGTATACAGAAACAAGCCTCGATGCAGGTTATGAATGACCTTGGTGTTGTGAGGACCTATTTTGCCAGTCCCGGGATATATGCCCTGTTTGATGTGCCCTGGGCACCCCTCTACCTGGGGCTCATTTTTCTTTTTCACCCGGTCCTCGGGTTCCTGGCAACCGCCGGAGCGGTGATGATGGTTGGGCTGAGTATTCTCCAGGAGATTCTGGTCAGGGACAGCATGAGACGTGCCAATGTGGTGAACCAGAAAAACCAGCGGTTCATCGATTCCTTTCTCCGGAACGCCGAGGTGGTCAACGGCATGGGCATGATCTCCGCCATCGGTGACCGGTGGGAAAAAAACAACAGTGAAGTGATCATGAATCAGACGGTGAGCAGCAAGCATGCCGGGTTGATTCAGTCGATCATTAAACCCCTGCAGATCTTTCTCCAGGTTGTAATCTATTTTTTTGGTGCCTATTATGCCCTGACCCAGGGGTTTGATGTGGGTCTCATGGTGGCGGGGTCCATTATCATGGGCAGGGCTCTGGCCCCGTTGATGCAGGTGATGTCTTCCTGGAAAAGCACGCTCCAGGCAAGGGACGCCTACAAACGTGTTGATGCCTTTCTCGACTTTCTTGACCGCGAGCCGGAGGCCATGCCCTTGCCGGAACCCGCCGGAAACCTTGATGTGGGGCATGCCAGTGTGAAAATTGGAGACAAGTTCCTTCTTTTCGATGTGACCTTTCACTTGGCTGCCGGTGAGTTCATGGGTATTATCGGGCCCAACGGTGCAGGCAAAACAACTCTTTGCCGGGTGTTGCTGGGACTCTGGCCGGCCATGGCCGGGCGGGTCTCCCTTGACGGTATGGATCTTTTTCAATGGGATCAGGAGCAGGTGGGAAAGCATATCGGGTACCTGCCCCAGGAGGTGGAACTCTTTCCGGCAAGTGTTGCGGATAACATCGCAAGGCTTGGCGATCCGGACATGGAGAGGATTGAAAAAGCTGCCCAAACAGCAGGGTTCCATGGGGTGGCCGAAGGTCTTCCCGATGGGTATGACACCCTGCTTGATGTCCAGGGCGGGGTTAAGCTCTCCGGGGGCCAGAAGCAGAAGCTTGGCCTGGCCAGGGCCTTGTACGGTGATCCCGCCCTCCTGGTTCTCGATGAACCCACCTCCAACCTGGATGAGCAGGGGGAAAAAGAGCTTGTCAATGCACTTGCAGTGGTCAAACAGGGGGGATGCACCTGCATCATGGTGACCCACAAGCCGGGATTGCTCCAGGCCATGGACACTCTTCTTGTGATGAAGGACGGCAAGGTGGCCCTTTTCGGTCCAAAAAATCAGGTGTTTGCAAAACTTGCCAATCCGGCAAAACAGCCGGCAGCCCAGCCGAGCCGGGCGGGGGGGGATGTCTGATGGCCCGTTTTTTGTGGAAGTGCTTTAACTATCTTGCCGTTGCCGGTTTTTTCAGTCTGTTTATCAATTCCCTCTACCTTGTGTTTCCCATTTACATGATGGTGATCTATAACCGGGTCCTGGCAAGCTACAGCTTTTCGACTCTCTACGCCGTGACTGCCGGTGCCGTGGTTGCCCTGGTTGTTATGGGATTGCTGGATCTTTTTCGTTCCAGGATACTTGTTAAGGCGGGCGTATACATGGATTCTCTTCTTGGTAGAAGGGTGTTAAAGGCGATGCTCAAGGAATCTTCCAGTGTCGATTCTCCAGGGTATAACCAGGGCCTCATGGACATCAATACCATTAGAAACTACCTGGCCGGCAATGCTGTTTTTGCCTTTTTCGATGTCCCCTGGATTCCCATTTATCTCGGGGTGATCTGGCTGATTCACCCCATGCTGGGCATGACAGCCACGGGTGGTGCAGTCATGCTTCTTTTTCTCGGGGTGATGCAGAACTATCTCACCAGAAAAGACCTGGAGCAGGTCCATACCATCAAGGGGGAGGATCGGAACTTTGTGCTGAAGAGTCTGCGCAATTCGGAAATGCTCAAGGCCATGGGAATGCTGAACCACACAGCAGTCCGCTGGAACCGGATCAATGATCAGGAGATGGCTTTCCAGGAGAGGGCCAACATCAAAGGGGCTGCCATGGATTCGGCCAGCAAGAGTTTTCGAAGCTTTATGCAGGTGCTGATCTACTGCATCGGCGCACTGCTTGTCATTCGATACGAGGTGAACACCGGTTCCATTATTGCCGCGTCTATCATCATGGGCAGAGCCCTGGCCCCGGTGGAGCAGGGAATTGGGGCCTTTAAACAGACCATCGGGGCCAAGGCCGCCTACAAAAGGCTGGACAGGTTGCTAAAGGCATCCAGTGGTCACAGGCTGAAGCGTGTGGACCGCATAGAGGGAGCCTTAGAAGTGGTTGATGCCGGCCTTGAGATCGATGACAAGACCATACTGCAGGAGATTTCCTTTGATCTGAAAAAAGGGGAGAGCATGGGGCTCATCGGGCAGAACGGTGCGGGCAAGACCTCTTTGTGCCGGATGATCCTTGGCATGTGGTCCCCTTCTGCCGGTGAGGTGCGTCTCGATGGTGAACCTGCGGCGGATCTTGACCAGGAGCTGCTCGGGCCGTTCATCGGGTATCTTCCCCAGGATGTTGAGCTTTTTACCGGAACGGTGAGCGAAAACATTGCCCGCATGGGTGAGGTTGATTCAAAAAAGGTGCTCAGGGCGGCAAAAATGGCCGGGGCCCATGAGGCGATTCTGCGGTTTGCCAATGGGTATGAAACAGACATCGGCGAGGCGGGCTTGAGCCTTTCCGGGGGGCAGCGCCAGCGGGTGGGGCTTGCAAGGGCCCTCTACGGAGATCCTGCTCTGGTGATTCTGGACGAACCCAACTCCAATCTGGACGAGGCCGGGGAAAAAGCGCTGGTCACAGCTCTTCACATGCTGAAGCAGCAGGAAACCACGGTGATTATGATCACCCATAAACCGGCCCTCCTCTCGGGCGTGGACAAGCTCCTTGTTCTTAAACCGGGCAGCCCCGCCGATTTCGGGCCCAGGGATGAGGTTTTTGCCCGTGCCTTGGGACCGGTACCACCATCGGGGGTGACGGGATAACCTGCCCCCTAATAGTAAAATATGGAGAGAATGAATGCGTGATAAATTAAAGGCCTGGTTGAAATATTTTGTTTTTATCTCATTGTTCGGGATGTGCATAAATATTATCTACCTGATTGTTCCGATATATGTAATGGTTGTGTATGACCGGGTGCTTTTCAGTTACAGCAAGGAAACTCTGATCACTTTGAGTGCCATCGCTCTTTTTTCCCTGACCGTTATGGGCATTTTGGAGTATTTCCGGTCACGGATGCTTGTCCAGGCCGGTCGTGACATGGAGGAAAAAATGTCCGGCCATGTGATGACGGCGATGCACAAGGATGCGCTTTCCGGCAACAGGGCCGGGTATACCCGGGGGTTGCAGGATCTGGCGCTGTTTTGCGACGGGATCAAAAATTATCGGCTCATGAGGATGCTGGAGTTGCCCTGGGTTCTCGTCTATCTTGCCCTGCTCTATTTCATGCACCCCCTTCTGGGCATGGTTGCCCTGGGAGGTGTCGGGATGACGGCGGTTTTTGGAATGCTGCTGAAAAGTGTTAACAAAAAAAGGTATGCCATGGCTGATACAGGATTCTGGGCTGCCACCGCTTTTTTTGCAAAAACCCTTAGAAATGCCGATCTTGTCACAGGTATGGGGATGCTCTCCGATGTGGAGGCCAAGTACGCCAGGACACATGATGCGGTTAAAAAGATTGGCACTGAGGCCGATATTAACCGCTGCGGTATCTCTGCTCTGACCTCAACCCTCCAGGCCATTTCAACGGCAGCTCTTTTCGGGGCGGGGGCCTATCTCTTTTTCGATGATCAGATCTCCGTCGGCGTTATGTTTGCCGGAGTTCTTGTTGTCCTGCGGCTCTTTTCTTTCCTTCAGGCAGGAGTCGATTCCCTGAAATCTTCCGTGGAAGCCCTTGCCGCTTACAAGCGTCTTTCCCATTTTGTAGATACTGAAGAGAAAAGCACCACTTTTTCCCTGCCTGAACCCGACGGAAGGCTCCAGGCCGAGGGAGTGACCTTCGGGGTAAAAGGACTCACCATTCTACGAAACATTTCCTTTATGGTTGAGCCAGGAGAAACCCTTGGGGTTTTCGGGCCCTCGACCTCGGGAAAATCCGCACTGGCTCGGCTGCTTTTGGGCATATGGCAGCCCCTCGCCGGCAAGGTGCGCATCGGCGGTGCCGAGGTGGGCCAGTGGCAACGGGGGGAGCTGGGCCGCCATGTGGGGTATCTTCCCCAGGAGACCGACCTGTTTCCCGGCACAGTGGGGGAAAACATCGCACGCCTGAAAACGCCGGACCCTGACAAGGTGATTGCCGCCTGCAAAAAAGCCCATTGCCATGAGATGGTTTTAAAGCTTCCCAGGGGGTATGATTTCGTCATTGACAGCACAGGAAAAAATATTTCAGGGGGACAGAAAGAGCAGATCGCCCTGGCAAGGGCTTTGTACAACGATCCCGGGATTGTAGTGCTGGATGAGCCCCACCTGCACCTGGACGATGTCGGGTTCAAATCGCTTTTGGCGGCCCTGCAGGTGTTGAAAAAAGAGAAAAAGACAGTGGTTGTGGTCACAGACAGGCCAAATCTGCTGGTGCAGACTGACAAGCTGTTGATGCTCAAGGAGGGGCAGGTTGCCATGTTTGGCCCCAGCCGGGAAGTGCTGGCAAAGTTGAGCGGCCAGCAGCAGACTGCCCCCCAGCAGTCACAGCAGCGTTCCGGTCAAAAAATTATCCGGTCGGGACAGCCGCCCCAGAACGTAAATCCGACATCGCAGCCGGTTAACAAGGAGTAATCAGGAGAGAAAAAATGGATGAGAAGAGTAAAATTCTAAATACAAATCCAACAAAGTATATCATTGCCGGTTTGCTGGTGATTTTTTTCTTTTTTGGCGGCATTGCGGCCTGGTCTATCTTTTTTCCCTTTCAGGGTGCCGTCATTGCCCCTGGTACCGTCAAGGTGTCTGGCGAACGTAAGGTCGTTCAGCATCTTGAGGGGGGAATCATCGACGAGATTTTTGTCAAGGAAGGGGACAAGGTTGAAAAGGGAGATGTGCTGATCCGGCTGAAAAGCATTAAGGCGGAAGCCAATGTGGACCTGCTCCTGGGAAGGCTCTGGGCCAAGCTGGCTGAATCCGATCGTCTGACGGCGGAAACCGTCATGGCTGAGAAGATCCACTGGTCAAAGGAGCTGCTTGACGATAACACTTTTTCGGTGGAAAAAATCATGGCAGTGTCAAAAATCATGGCAGGGGAAGAGGATATTTTTCACTCCCGTCGCTCGGACATCAAGGGCAAGATATCCCTGTACCACTCCCAGATCAAACAGTTGGAGAACCGCATTGACGGCGCCAAAGAGGAGTTTGTCACCCAGAAGGAGATCATCGAGAACTACAGGGAGGAGCTTGCTGTGAAAAAGGGGCTGTTCCAGGACAAATACATGGGGAAACCCGAGATTATGGTCCTTCAGCGGCAGCTCTCCGAGCACAAGGGCCGCAGGGGAAAGCTGAAGCAGAACATTGCCGAGTATCGCCAGAAGATCGAAGAGTTCAAGCTGAGGATAGTGGACATCAAGAACCAGTACCGGGAAAAGGCCATCACAAAACTCGGCGAGGTCAAGGATACCATCTACGAGGTCAAGGAGCAGCTCAAGCCGGCTTTGGACACCCGCCAGCGTCTTACGGTGAGAGCCCCCATGGCAGGGGAGGTGCTAAGCATGCAGGTCCATTCGGAAGAGAGCGGTGTTATCCGGGCGGGCATGCCCCTGCTGGATATTGTGCCGGCGGATTCGGCCCTGATCATTAATGCCAGAGTCAATCCCCAGGATATCACCCGGGTGCGCACCGGGCAGAAGACAAAGGTGCAGCTCAGCGCCTTTAGCCGAAACACCACCCCTCCGGTTCCCGGAAAGGTCACCTATCTCTCTCCGGACCTGATCAGTGAAGAGACCGCCAGGGGTATGACCAGTTACTATGTGGTCCATGTCGAGGTTAGCAAAGCGGTGCTGGAGGAGAACGATGTCTACCTCTCTCCGGGCATGCCGGCGGCCTGCTACATCACAACGGACAAACGCAGCGTGATCAGCTACCTCCTGGAGCCTTTGCTGATCAACGCAGACCGCGCCATGCGGGAAGGATAATTGGTCTTTATGGGTGAGCAGAGGCTGGCTTTGTATCTGTTTTCTCTGGTGTGCGGTACTGCAGGGGCGTGGTTTTGTGTTCGATTCGGCACCATTGCCGGGTTCATGGACACGCCTTCCCACCGAAGCTCCCATGCATTACCCACGCCCAGGGGAGGCGGGATCGGCCTTTTGGCGGCCTTTGTGGCTGCAGCCCTTGCCCTGAAGATCGATACCGGTTTCTGGCTGCCAGTTGCGGCGGTCTCTGTTGTTGGCCTTATGGATGACAGAAAGGCAATGGCGCCCCTGTTAAGACTCTGTTTGCAAACAGCCGCGGCTTCTGTTCTGGTCGCAGTCGGTTTGCCTTTGGTTTGGGGGGGATATCATCCAGGATCTGTTGTTCTATGGGTGGTTTTTGTTATTGGAACGACAAACTGCTACAATTTTATGGACGGCATCAATGGAATTTCAGGGCTCACGGCCTCCGCCCTGTTTATACTCTGCTGGTTTTTTTTAAGGACTACTGGCGGTAATCTTTCCCTGGCAGCCTTGGTTTTAAGTCTTGTGTTTGCCTGTGCGGGGTTTTTGCCCTTTAATTTTCCCCGGGCAAGGGTTTTCATGGGGGACTGCGGCAGTCTTCTCCTTGGATTTTTGTTTGGCGGGGTTGTGCTGGTTAGTGTCCGTTCCTTTGGGGATTTTTTACTGTTTACCGCCTTTCTCTTTCCCTTTTATGCAGACAGTTTCACCACAATGATCATACGAGTAAAAAATGGAGAGAACCTTTTCACTGCCCACCGAAGTCATCTCTATCAACTTCTGACAAATGAGGCGGGCATCAGTCATTGGAAAGTTTCCCTTGGTTATCTGGTTGTGCAACTGGTGACAGGAGGGGTGGGCTATTTTCTTTACATCACCGGGGAAGGCGCATTGCCGTTTTTTCTTGCCTTCTGTCTTTTGCTGTTTGTCTCTTTATCCTGCCTGGTTCGGCAGAGGATGGCCCAATGCCGGGTTTAAGAAGAAAACTCAT
>JAWOGI010000346.1:0-12004 GCA_046496975.1 Desulfobacteraceae bacterium
CAAGGAATCCCTGGAAAGCTCCCTTTACCACGCCCTGATTCAAAGGGCAGACCTGGATGACATCATCGTGGAAACCGGCATAGACAACCTGATGATGGTGCCTTCCAATGTTGAGCTTATAGGGTTTGAAGTGGAGATGATGAATGAAAAGCAGAGGGAAGAGGTGCTGAAAAACACCATCTCTGCTGTGAACGGCCGATACGACTATGTTATAATCGACTGTCCCCCCTCCCTCTCCCTTTTAACCCTCAACGCCCTGACCGCTGCGGATTCTGTTTTAATCCCCCTTCAAAGCGAATTTTTTGCCCTGGAAGGACTGGGACAGCTTCTGGCCACCATCAAACGCATCAAGGGATCCCTCAATCCCGGACTGAAAATCAAGGGAATACTGCTGACCATGTTTGACAAGAGAACCAACCTTGCCCGTCAGGTGGTTGAGGATGCAGAGAGTTATTTCAAGGGGATGATGTTTCAAACCAAAATACCGAGAAATATCAGGCTTGGAGAAGCTCCCAGCTACGGCATGCCGGTTATTACCTACGATGCCGCTTCAAAGGGTGCCAAAAGCTATACTGCCCTTGCAAAGGAACTTCTGGAAAAATGACAAAAAAAAAGAGACGAACAGGACTTGGCAGGGGGATTTCAGCCCTGATACCGGACATTGATTCCATGGATGAAACCGGCGGAGATTTTTTCATGTGCCGGGTGGAGACCATCACCCCAAACCCCTATCAACCCAGGAGCACTTTTTCCGAAGAAGAGCTGGAGCGGCTCAAGGAATCCATCGTTGACCAGGGCATCCTCCAGCCCCTTCTGGTAAGGAAAAACAAGGACTCCTATGAGCTCATCGCCGGTGAACGAAGGCTTAAGGCGGCTGTCAAGGCAGAGTTCACCCACGTGCCCGCCCTGCTGAAAAGCCTCACCGATGAACAGATGCTGGAAGTCTCCATCATCGAAAACATCCAGCGGGAAAACCTCAATCCCCTGGAAGAGGCCCATGCCTACCACCGGCTGATCTCCGAATTTCAATACACCCAGGCCATGGTTGCCGAAAAGATCGGCAAAAGCAGATCGGCCATTGCCAATTTCATACGGCTGACCACCCTGCCCGAACCCATCCGGCAGAGCCTGGCCACCAAACAGATCTCCATGGGGCATGCCAGGGCACTGCTCGGAGCCGGTGTGGAAGCGGACCAGTTAAATGCCTGGAAAACCGTCGTGGAAAAGGCCCTTTCCGTCAGGGCCACGGAGCAGCTGATCCAGAAACTCAAATCCCGGCCTGAAAAGAAAAAAGAACCGCTCTTTCCCGAAGAAAAGCAAAGAATAAAAGAGATCTGCACCTCCCTTGAGGAAAAAATCAGCTCCAGGGTCAATATCCAGAAAAACGGCGACAAGGGAAAACTCATGATCAGCTTTGACAACGACGAAGAGCTGAACCGCATTGTTGCTTTGTTTGACCGGACTTCATGAAAATAACCATCGCAAGAACGGCTGGATTCTGCATGGGGGTCCGCCGTGCCGTGGACATGGTTCTGGATGCGTCAAACAACCGAAAAGGACCCATCTGCACCTTTGGCCCCCTGATTCACAACCCCCAGGTCCTTGAAATGCTTGAAGAAAAAGGAATCCCCAGCATCACCGCCATCCCTGAAAACGGCGAGGGAACCATCCTCATACGGGCCCACGGGGTACCGCCCCGGGATGAAGAGGCCCTGGAACGAGCGGGATTTAACATCATCAATGCCACGTGCCCCCGGGTCATCCGGGTCCAGACCATCATCAAAAAATATGCGGAAAAAGGGTATACTGCCGTTATCATCGGCGACAGAGACCACCCCGAAGTAAAAGGGCTTCTCGGATATGCGGCAACAGGAAGCTATACCGCGGCCAGCCTGGAAGCCTTCCAGGCCCTGCCCCGGCTTGACAGGGCTGTGGTGGTGGCCCAGACCACCCAGGACACCTTCCTGTACAACAAGATCAAGGAGTGGGCAAAACAGCACCTGCCCCACTACCAGATGTTTGACACCATCTGTGACTCCACGGAAAAACGCCAGGCCGAGGTGCGAACCATTGCCGAAAACAGCGATGCCGTTGTGGTGGTCGGCGGAAAGAAGAGCGGCAACACAAAACGGCTGGCCCAGATAGCCAAGGAGACGGGAAAGCCGGCCTTTCACATCGAAACCATAGAAGAGGTGGACTTTCAACAGCTCAGCAATGCCGAATCTGTTGCCATCACCGCAGGGGCATCAACCCCCAACTGGATCATCAACAAGACCTACCGGGCCATTGAAGAGTTTCTCCAGAAGCAGAAAAGCGCTGCATCTCCCCTCCTGTTTCCCATGCGGGACTTTCTGCTGAAAACCAACCTGCTGTTGGCGGCAGGTGCCGGTTGCCTGACCTTTGCCTCGTCCAGACTCCAGGGCCTGGATCACAACATCGGCCACGCCTTGATCGCCATGCTGTACATATTGTCCATGCAGATCATCAACAATATTTTCACCATAAAATCCGATCGGTACAACAACCCCGGCCGGGCGTTGTTTTACGAACAGAAAAAACTTTTGCTTGCCCTGCTGACCGCTGTCAGCGGTGCAGCCGGCCTTTTCATGGCCTTCCAGTTGAACAGAGTTTCGTTTATTGTGCTCATGGTCATGAGCGCTTTGGGGCTGTCGTACAACCTGAAGATCCTTCCGGGGGCTGTCACCGGAAACCGGATACAACGGATAAAGGATATCCCGGGATCAAAGACCCTTCTCATCGCTGCGGCCTGGGGAATCGTCACCACGATTCTGCCGGGTATTTCCGGCCGGGGAAGCTTATCTATGCTGCTCTGCCTGGTCTTCTGCTCGGGCCTGGTCTTTGCCAGAACAGCTTTTTTTGATGTTCTGGAGATGCAGGGGGACAAAATAACCGGCAAAGAGACCCTGCCTTTGCTCCTGGGTGAAAAAAACAGCGTAAAACTGATAAAGTCCCTTCTGGTGATGCTCTCCGCCATTCTTGCTGCCGCTGCAGGAGCCGGAATGATTGAGAAATGTGCCTTTTTCATTGCACTGGTGCCCGCTTTCATGCTCTACTATATTCACCGCAGTGAAAAGGGGAATATCCGATCCAATGCACGGCTTGAATTCATTGTCGAATCCCACTTTATCCTGGCAGGTGTAATGGCAGCAATCTGTTGACAAAAAGGCTTACCCCCGTATGGACAAGGGCCCGGAAAAGCAGAAAAAAAATTATCCTCTGATTGCAAAACTTGCCCTCCAGCACGGTCTTGTTCCCGAGGAAGACCTGAAAAAGGCCGTTTATGCCAGCCAGGAAAAGAAGAACGCCACAGAAGGCCTTGGACGCTACCTTGTCGAGAATGACCTTGTCTCAAAGCAGAACCTGAGCCGGCTGCAAGCCGCTTCAAAAGCCATGGTGATGCGGAAAAGGGACATCAGATTCGGCGCCATTGCCATTCAAAAGGGCCTTGTCAGCAAAACAGTTCTTGAACTGGCCCTGGAAGAGCAGAAAAACCGTCTTGCCAGAAAAAAAGCCACCCCTGTGGGAGATCTGCTGGTGGAAGCCGGTATCATCACCGCCACCCAGAGGGATTGTATACTCAAGGAACAAAAACGGCTGAAAACCATCACCCGGGAAAACGAGACCGGCCGCCAGCCCGTCACCAGCGGCAAAAATGAAACAAATGGAGACCAGCGGTCCGGTAAAAAAACACCCAGGCCAGATCCTGCCCCTGAAAGCCAGCCCCCTTCCCTGGAAACAACCATCATGGGAATGAAACTCACAATACCGGGGGATGCCAGTGCCGCCTATCTTTCCAAAACCGATGACTTTGATGACAGCATCACCGTGCGTGACATCAAACAGCTCCTCGACGACCAGTTGGTGGTGAACGGCATCGTGGATGATTCGTTGATAAGCGGATTTATCAGATCCAGCGGGTTCAGGGAAAAGCCCTTCAGGGCGGCAAAGGGCCTCGTTCCCCGGAAGGGAACAGACGCAAAAATCGACTGTTTTTTTGACACCGACCACCTCAAGGCCGGCCATATCAGTGACAGCGGAGAGATCGATTTCCGGGAAAGGGGAGAGATTCCCCAGATACAAGAAGGGTTTGTTCTCGCAAAAAAAACGCCTTTAACCCAAGAGCAGGCGGGAAAGAACATCCATGGCGAAATAACAACGGTTCCACCGGCAAAGGATGCCAAACTCAAGTACGGCAAAGGAACCCGGCTCTCCCAGGACTGCCTCAAGGTGATCGCCACCACAGACGGCCAGCCCAAGCTTTCCTGGTCGGGAGTTTTCAGCGTGCTGGATGAATTTATCACCAATGGGGATGTGAATTACGAAACCGGGCACATCAATTACCAGGGCAACGTCAAAATCAAGGGCCGCATCAAAAACGGATTCAAGGTCAATGGAAACAACATCAGGACCATGGCCATTGACGGCGGCATTGTCAATGCCGAAGGGGACTTGAGCGTTTCCGACGGGATCAATGAGGCCATTATCTTTGCCAAGGGCCATGTATGGGCAAAATACATCCACAATTCAACGATTCTATCCATGGGAAATATTTTCTGCACCAAGGAGATTGTCGAAACCAGGATTGAAACCAGCGGTGCCTGTATTGCCAAACAGGGAAAAATCATCCACAGCACCATCATCGCCAAAATGGGGATTTATGCCAGAGATATCGGTTCTAAACGGTCACAACCGTGCACCCTGGGGGTTGGCACGGACATCTTCGTTTTAAAGGAACTTGAAAGACTCAAAACAGAGATATCCGGCATCAGAAAAGAGATCGCCCGGCAAAAGGAAAAACGAACTGAGATCATGGAGAGAAGCAAGGCTGAGCAGGAAAATTCAACAAAACTGGCCCATCTTCAGGACAGATCACAACTCGACCAGAAATCAACCATAACAAAAATCGCAGGCCTGGACCGGGTCAGTGACATGGAAGAGATCAAAGAGATGAAGGCCAGACTGCAGCAGATGAAAACCAGTGCAAAAAACGCTGAACAGCAGCTCAACCAGAGCTTTGATGCCATAGACCTTATCCACCAGGAGATCACCCGGGTGGACGAGGTCATTGCATTGAAAACCGACATGGTCGAAGAGCTTATCGAAGAGCAGTCAACCCTCGGGCAAATGGCAAAACAGAAACCCGGAATTGCCATCATAGAAGCCACGGGCACCTTGATGGAAGGCACCCTTGTTAAGGGCCGTCATTCAGAACTCCGCATGGAACGGAACAGCCGCAACACGAAAATAAAGGAAGTACAGCTGAGCAATCCCGAAGACAAAAAGCAGGAGCAGTGGTGGGAAATGCGCATTGTCCCCCGGTAACTTTAATTTTTTCTATCCCTGGCAAGGATGGTCTCAATGGTTTTGTCCTTGTTTTCCCACAATTCATTCAACCAGTGACAGAACGAAGAGCGAAAGTTTTCATCGTTAAAATAGTCCCCTGTTATTTCCGAGGTGACCGGAAGAACCCTTACATCCACGGCCACCCGTTTCACCCTGCCTGAAATAAATCCCCAGAAGGTATCCGCGCCGTCTGGATAGACAATGGTCACATCGATCAGTTTTTGAAAAGAATCGCCCATGGCACCGAGGACAAAGGCAATACCGCCGGCCTTGGGAGTCAAAAGATGACTGTACGGTGAATCCATGGCCCTCTGTTTTTTTGGGGTAAACCGTGTCCCTTCAACAAAATTCATCACCGACACAGGGGTGTTTCTAAATTTTTCACAGGCCTTTTTGGTGGTTTTCAGATCACTGCCCTTGAGGTGGGGATGCTTGTCAATAAACGCTTTCGAATACCGTTTCATGAAAGGAAAATCAAGGGCCCACCAGGCAGGCCCGAGAAAGGGAACCCATATAAGCTCTTTTTTTAAAAAAAACTTCAGCATGGGTATTTTTCGATTGAAAATTTTCTGAAGCACCAGGATGTCAACCCAGGACTGATGATTGCACACCACAAGATACCAGTTGCTTTTCTCCAGCTCGTCAACTCCCCTGATGTCCCACTCAATGCGGTTAAACAGGTCTGAATTAAAGGAGTTGATACTTATCCAGCAAGTCGCAATAAGAATCAGGCACCTGTCGCAAATGGCAGTAACCTCTTTCACCGGAATGAGGAACTTAAACACCGCCACAAACAAGAGCAGCAGACACAAAACAACGGTATTGATCAGATAGAGCAGTAACGAGAGAACCCCTTTTAACCAGTTTGGCAGAAAATCAAGCATAGCTGACCCTTTTGTCTGCAAATGTCACTCTTTTTTTTACTTGGTACGGTAACCACAACGAACCATAAAACAGCAAGAAGAGCACCTTGTCAACAGTTTTCCTTGTCATTGTCAACATAAGTTAACACCAGCCCGATCAAAAAAACCCAAATCACAAAAAAAAAGAGTCTTTTTTCACTGTGCCTGCCCGTCACGCCACTGTCCGTAAATCTTTTTGCATTCAAGGCATATTTTTTGCGTTGATTGTCTGCAAGGGCAAGAAACCTGATGCTCTGCATCATGGCCCTTAATAAGAATTCAATCCCAGGGAGGTGTTTTTATGAAAACTTTTTTTAATCTTATTCAGGAAGTGCAGAAGCAAGGCCGGTGTCACCAGTGTGGCGGGTGTGTTACCTTCTGTTCGGCCATAAACTATGGTGCACTGGATCTGGACAGCGACGGAAAGCCCTTTTATGCCGATATTGACAAGTGCATTGAATGCGGAATCTGCTACGTAATCTGCCCTGAAACCACGGAACTCGACGAGGAGATCAAGAAAAATGCCGAGTGGAGCGCGCCGTCAGGACGTATCACGGGCACCTCCATTGCCAGGGCAAGGGACCTCATCGTGCGGGAAAAGGGGACCGACGGAGGCGTTGTGACGGCGATCCTGCTCCACCTCTTTGATACGGGAAAAATTAACGGGGCCATTGTTTCAAAGAGCACCGACCAAGGCCGCATTCCCTGGTGCGCAAAAACCAGGGAAGAGATCATTGATGCCGCAGGAAGCCATTTTGATCACTCCCAGGGCATGGCAAATTTCGGAGACGCCTATTCCACATTTTCCCCGTCAGTCTCGGCATTGAGTGAAATCCGAAAAGAGGGACTTTCCAGGGTCGCCTTTGTGGGAACCCCCTGCCAGATCAATTCCATCAGAAAAATGCAGGCCCTGGGCGTAGTGCCGGCCGATGCCATTGAAATCTGCCTGGGCCTCTTCTGTTCGGGCAACTTTATCATGACCCGGGACACCTTCCGGGATGCGGAAAAAAAATACGGCATTGTGTACGACGAGATTGAAAAATTAAACATCAAGGAAAACTTCATTGTCGCACTGTCAACAGGCGAAAGAAAAGAGCTGCCCCTGGAAGCCGTGGAAGGAACCAAACGGACGGCGTGCCACTACTGTACCGATTTTTCAGCAGAATACGCTGATATTTCCTTTGGCGGGCTCGGCGCAGATGACGGCTGGACAACGGTTGTGACCAGATCTCCCAAGGGAAGGGCCGTGTTTGCCGAGGCCCTGGCAACCACCCTTGAAAACTTCAAATACCAGAACAACACCCGATACGCAACAACGGCTGAAGACAAAATGATCAACGCGTCAAGGAGAAAAAAAGAAACTGCCCGGCAGAAGCTCCAGGAGCTGAAAAGCAGTGGAACCCGGGTTATCGGTTAACCAGGGTCAATCACAGCTTCGGCTCAATCCACTGGGGGCTCTGACTCGGTTGTTTCATATAAAAACAGCCACGGGCCGACCTGGTTACACACCGTTCGGTCCACAACAAAAGTAAAAACTTCGGTTCGGTTGAGGGGCGTTTTTTTATGTTAATCCAGAAGGCCCCGTGAACGCTTCTTGCTCCTGCCGGACATGGACCGGCCGATCAACCAGCCGAAGAGCAGCACCCCTCCGCCGGCAAGGAACCATTTGATAAAACCCGTTTTAAGCAGGTTTTTGCCTTCTCCCCTGAACGATTGCACCTGTTGAAGTAGCTCTGCATTTTCCTGTTGAAGCCGCTTGTTCTTCTTTTTGATCGTAACAATATTGCTGGCATCCTTCACCAGTGTTTCATACTGCTCCTTGGTCTTGTTCTTCTCGCCGGACAGTACCCTGTTTTTTTCCGTGGCCTTTTCAAGGGATGTTTCCAGTGCCTCTATCCTTGCCTGATACTGCTGCTGCTCTTTTTTAAACTGTTCGGCAAGCCTGCTGTTTTCCTTTTCAAGATCGCTGTTCTGCTGTTCAAGCCGTGCTGTTTTTTCCTTGAGACGGGCAACGATCCGGGTGCTTGGCAGCTCAAAGGTGATGTATTGTTTTTGCACCCACCCTGTCTCTCCACTGCTCAGCCGAACATTGTAATACTTATCTCCCTCTTTTAGAATTTCAACAGCATCATTGCTTTTCAGGGTTTTGATAACATTATGTTCCCTGCCAGGCCCCTCACGAAGGGTAAGGATCAGCATGTCCGAAACATAGGCTGTCTCTGCGTTCAGGGCAGCCGGGCCGATAAAAACATAAGTGAAAAGCAAAAGAATCAGGTACCAGGTAATTTTTCGACGCATCCTCTTTAAATCTCCTTTTGTAACTTTTCAGGCCCTGTGTTGATCAGGGCTGACGCGGTTCCCACTTTTATCCCATTTTCATATCAGTCTTTTACCAAATTTACAAGCACCTATTCACTTCCCGGGCGGTACCCTCCTTGCCGTTAGGAAAGTTGTTCATAACATCGGCCACACTGGGGTGGGATCAGGATTTGGTTAAGAATGGTTGCCGTGGCGGCTGACTCCCCGTAGAAACCAGTACAGTTATTCGTCAAACCGCCTTGTTTTCTAAAAAAATTTCCTTGCAATGAACGGCAAAGCGGTGTATCAAATCACCATGTTACTATTAAAAGAGAGAAAAGAGATCATCAAAACCGGCAGAAAAATGCTTTCGGCAGGACTGACCACAGGGACCGGTGGCAATATAAGCTGTTTTAACCGCGAACAGGGACTTATTGCCATCACCCCATCGGGCATTGAATATCCCGATCTTGAGTGCAGAGATCTGCTTGTAATGTCACCCCGGGGAAAAATCATCCAGGGAGAGAACAAACCCTCCAGTGAAACCGGATTTCACCTTGGCATATACGGGAAAAGAGAGGACGTTACCGCTGTTGTTCACACCCACTCGGTGTATGCAACCACCTTTGCCTGCCTGAACAGGGAGATACCTGCCGTCCACTACCTGGTGGGGTTTGCCGGCACCAGCGTACCTGTTGCCCCCTATGCCACCTTTGGCACCGACCAGTTGAGCCAAAACATCAACGCCACCCTTGGAAACTGCAATGCCGTTCTTCTGGCCAACCACGGCCTGGTCGCGGTGGGAAGCTCCCTTGTCCAGGCATTTAACACGGCAGAAGAAATTGAGCTGGTTGCCAGAATCTGTTTCCAGGCAGAAAGCATAGGCTCTCCGTCCATCCTTTCCAACGACGAGATGGCCCGGGTCATCGAAAAATTTGCAGACTACGGACCAGGAAAATGAACAGTGGATTGTGATATTTACAAAAACCTCTGTATCTTCAATGTGATCAACGGGCTTATGGAAGGGCTTTCCCAGTTCTCCAACACCAGCAGGGTTGCCTTGATCTATGCCGTGGAACCGGAACAGGAGATGCTCGTCTACGATCCCCAGGGACTTCTGAAGGGCCACGAGCCCAAACTCAAGGAGCTCTACTTTGACACCCCGGGCTGGCGGGCCAAGCTCTCCGGAGAGATTGAAAAACAGCCCACGGGCCATTTCATCACCCATGACAACCTTGACATGGCCGGCCTGATCACCTCCGGGGGAAGCTCCCAGTCTTTTTTCTACCAGATGTGGTTCACCGACCACCATCCCAACATCTGCTCCATACACCCCACAGAAAGATGGCTGGAGCATGCCGGGTGGCTGCTCTCCCAGGAGTTCTCATCGGACAACATCTCCCTTGGCACTTCGGGCCAGGTGCTTCAGAACTACGCCCTCCACGCCTTGACAGACCACATTGTGGATACAAGAAACCGGCTTCTCGGGCTGAACACAAGGATGCTGATCCATCCGATTTTAAACGCCGTGCTCAGCATATCAAAAACCAGGGAGGAGGGTGCCTGGCCAAGGGGGAGTCTGATTTTCATGGACCCTGACACCCTGGACCAGATCGATTTCATTGCAAAAATCCAGAAACATGAACGCCCCAAAATCGGCAATACCAAACACATCCGAAAACTGCTCCTTGCCGTGGAGCGTTCCAGCCGGCAACTGATTTCCGATGGAAAAAGCATCATTGGAATTTCCGCATCAAAGACCCCGGATTCATCAATTACAGCGGATTTCCACGGAGATCACGGTTTTCTCGAGCTGGCAGGATCAAAAATATGCAGTTTTTTTGACGGCACATTCCACTCTACCACAAGAAAGGCGAAACTCGTGGAGCTGGAAGAACTGCTCCTGGACATGTATGACACAAAAACCGCAACCGCTTTGTTTCAAATTATTATCCGGATTATTCATTCGGCGGAACAGAACAGGCACGGCTGTACCCTGGTCATCGATCAAAACAGAAAACCGGTGAAAATATCCGGCCACATCCTTGATCCCTGCCTTGACCTGGAAGAAGAGACCAACCTGGACCTTGCCTGCTCCCTGATCAAAATAGACGGCGCTTTGCACATCATGGCCGACGGCATGGCCCTGCAGGGGTTCGGGTGCCTTTTAGACGGAAAGGCCATTGCAAAGGAAAACATGGCAAGGGGGGCCCGATACAACTCGGCCCTGCGGTTTACCGCAGCCCATGGCAATGTGATTATCATTGTGGTCTCGTCGGACCGCCCCGTCTCTATCATCCGCCACGGCATCGATATCAATGCAGACTGGGAGTGGACTCCCCTTCCCGGGTATCCATCCCGGCCGTTAACCCTGAAATCCTACATAAACGGAGCCTTTTCATGACCCATCACCACCACCACCACGACGACGACAATCACTCCAGCACCGGTCACGGCCACCAGGACCCCCTCTCTTTTAACGACAAAATCGCCAAACTGCTGGAGCACTGGATTGACCACAACAACAGCCACCGGGACAACTATCTCTCCTGGGCCGGCAAGGCCGAAGAAGAGGCACTTTCCCGGGCCGCCTCACTGCTGAAAGAAGCTGCCCTTGCTTCGGACACGGTCACGGAAAAACTCGAAGCGGCGTTGAAAACCATCAAGCAGTAAGGACCTGTTCAATCCGCTCAACGGCCCAGTCTATCTCCTCCCGGGTCACCACCAGGGGAGGGGCAAACCGGATCACATGATCGTGGGTCTCCTTGCAGAGCAGGCCCAGGCCCATGAGCTTTTCACAAAAGGGGCGGGCTCCGCCGGCCTCCTTTTTCAATTCAACACCGATGAGCAGCCCCTTTCCCCTCACCTCTTTCACATGGGGGCTGGTGATCTTTTTCAGCTCTTCCTGGAAATAGTCGCCCAGAACGGCGGCGTTTTCCACCAGTTGCTCATCCACAAGGACCTTGAGGGCCTCCCTGGCAACGGCGCAGGCCAGGGGGTTGCCGCCAAAGGTACTGCCGTGTTCGCCGGGGTATATCTGAATCAACAACCTATGTGGGCAGCAAGAGTCCGAAAAAGACGTTTGAGGGCGTTGAGGCGTTGCTCATGCCGTTCATGCGGGCAGGGCAGGGTAAGACCATTCATAGGGTTATGGGATAAAAAAGGGCAGGCTTGAGGGCCTGCCCTTTTCGTTTTTTGGGGTTGGTTTTCTTCCCGTCACTGGCTCGTTTAGCCACACTGGGCTTCTTTCGCGTTCTGGCTCGCTTTCCGGCTGTAGTTTTCTTCACCGCAATGACTCGTTGAGCTCCAATGGGTTCCTTCAGCTTCGTGGCTCGCTTCCGGGTCATGGTTTTTTAAAGGTTAGTAGCTCGTTTCAATTCAGTGGTTTTCTTAAAAACAATGGCTCGCTTTCATCAAGTGGTTTCCTTTTTGATCTTGGC
>JAWOGI010000083.1:0-3183 GCA_046496975.1 Desulfobacteraceae bacterium
GCTTGGTCATAACATCGGCCACTTGTCACATTTGGCGGGCCAACGGGGTCAGGCTTTTGTTATTGACGTTATCGGACAGAACAGCACAATTAAACCACAAAGTACACGATAATGTTAATAACGAAAGCCTGACCCCACCCCAAGGTGGCCGATGTTATGACCAAGCACAAAACTATCGATGCAGAAAAAAGAATGCAGAAAAAAATGGAGAAGAAAAATGGCAGAATTCAAACCTTCGAAAACGATCAACATACCTTCAGACAAAAAGCCATCAGGTCAAGGCGGTAATAAAGACGGATGGTTCATGAAACTTGTGAACTGGGTAGGCAAAGGCTCTGAAAAGGCAGCCAAAAGCGGTGCCCTGTGCAGCACCTGAGTGAAAAAGAGGTGATATGCCTGCCAGGATGGCAGGTGGGAGAGTCTCTGTATCAGGGAGGTGATGTATCCAGTACCTCCCTGACCATTTTCAATAGGTTAGATGTCATCACAGGTTTTTCGATATATTTTCGAATGCCGGCCTTGAGGGCCTGTTCTTCGGTAAACCGTTCATGAAACCCAGTGGAGAGGATAATGGGAAGATCGGGCCGTATATTCAACACTCTTCTGGAGAGCTCCTCCCCGGTCATTCGGGGCATGGTCATGTCGGTAATGATGAGGTCAACTTCATGGGGGGTCTTTTGGAAGGCCTTTAACGCTGACCGGCCGTTGTCAAAGGATGATACCCGGTATCCGCGGCTGGTGAGGATGGTCTGCACTGTTTCAAGGATGGCTGCTTCATCGTCCACCAGCATGATCTTTTCCGTTCCGTTCAATGCCAGGGGAGACGTTTCCACGGCACCGTGGTTCTCCTTGTCGCCTTCAAGGGCCGGCAGATAGACCTGGAAGGTGGTTCCTCCGCCTGCCCCGGCGGCCAGTGTAACAGAGCCGCCATGTTTTTTTACGATTCCGTCAACAACGGCCAGCCCGAGACCGGTCCCCTTGCCCACGGCTTTTGTGGTAAAATAGGGGTCAAATATTTTCTCCTGGATGGCAGGGTCAATCCCTGGACCGGTATCTGAGACCTCCAGGGTTACATACCTGCCCGGCAACAGCTCTCTGCTGCGTCCAGGCGCCGCTTTTGCCAGGTCAACCTCATCCAGGGTAATTGTCAAAAGGCCGCCGGTGTCAGCCATGGCTTGGTAGGCATTGGTACAGAGATTCATTATAACCTGGTGCATCTGGGTTGAATCGGCCAGGACCTTCGTCTCCTTTTTCACCCTCTCTTTGATCTCGATATTTGATGGAAGGGTGGAACGGAGCAGCTTCAGCACCTCCTTGAGTAGTGTGTCAAGATGAATGGCTTCCCTGGCCTGCTGGGTCTGCCGGCTGAACGAGAGGATCTGCTGGATAAGGGAAGAGGCCCTCTGGGCCCCTTGAACAATTTTGCCGATATACCCCTTTGCCTTTTCAGGTTCATGGATGTGCAGCTGAGCCAATTGGGAATACCCGAAGAGTCCGGAAAGGATGTTGTTGAAATCGTGGGCAATGCCCCCGGACAAGGTGCCAATGGCCTCCATCTTCTGGGTTTGACGCAGTCTGTCCTTCAATGCCGCCTTTTCTTTTTCCGCCTGCTTTTTTTCCGTCAGATCGGTGCAGAAAGAGTAGAACCCTTTGACAACACTCGTATCAATGGTTTCCGGAACATAGTTGATATCGAACCACCGGCGGGAACCGTCACTGAACTCAAAAGAGGTTTCAAAATGTTCATTACTGCCGGAAAGGGCCTTGTCAACACGGTCTTTTACCTTTTCGTAGTTGCCGGCGCCAAGGATCGCGGCCATGGATTGGCCAATGATCCGGCTGCGGTGGACATTGAAGATCTTTTCATAGGTACGGTTTACAAGAACGTACCGCCGGTGATTATCAACATAGGAGACCAGGGCCGGCATGTTGTCAATGATAAGCTGCAGCTGCTTTTCGTTCTTTCTTGCCGCCTCAAGCTGTCTCTTCAGCTGTGGGTAATAGCTCTTGCGTGTGGACTCCAGTCCCAGGGCGAGGAACTTTTTCCGGGCGGTTTCCTGCTTCGGGTTTGGACTGGATTCTTTCATGATGTGGCCTTCTGTTTTTGGCTTTTTTTTGTCACAACAGCTCACGATACAGGGCTGCTATTGATTCAATGTCAGCCTGTGTCGGGTTTGTTGCCAGACAGGGATCATCGAAGGCATGTTCTGCCAGTCCAGGAATGTCGTCCAGGGTGACCCCCAGAGCACTCAACTGCTGATCAATGCCCAGGTTTTTTCTGAAGGCGGCCAGGCTGTCGGCCAAAAGAGAACCTCTCTGTTCCCTGGGCCAGTCATGGCTCTTTCGGTTCACGGCCCCTGCCAGCCGGTCATATTTTTCCGGAGAGGCGGGGTAGTTGAAGGCTGCCACTTTTTCCAGCAGCAGGGCATTGCACTGGCCATGGGCCAGTCCCAGGGCCCCGCCAAGGCTGTGGGCCATGGCATGGACCAGGCCGAGACTTGCGTTGGAAAAGGCAAGGCCGGCCATGAGACTGGCTGTCATCATCTTTTCCCTGAAGATCATCTGCTCGGGAAAGGCACAGGCCTGGGGCAGGTTATCGATGATCAGCCCAACGGCATTGAGGGCCGCCATGTCTGTCAGGGGAGAGGAAGCCGTTGAAACAAACGCCTCAAAGGCATGGCTCAACGCATCCATTCCCGTTGCCGCAGTCAGTTCACGGGTCATGGTTGTGGTGGTTGCCGGGTCGATAAGGGCAATATCCGGGATCACCATTTTGCTAATGATGGCGATTTTAACCTTCCGGACCGAATCGGTGATAATGGCAAACTGGGAGACATCGGCGGCACTGCCCGCGGTGGTCGGAACGAAAATAAGGGGAGGACCGGGTTCGGGAACCATATCAACCCCTTCAAACTCGAGTATACCGGCTGGGTTGCCAACGACTACGCCAATTCCCTTGGCGCAGTCCATGGGGCTGCCCCCGCCAACGGCGACGATCAGGTCACACCCTTCTTCTCTGCACAGATCACCACCCTCCATCACCTCGTAATCCTTGGGGTTGGGGGTGATGCCGTCAAACACAACATAGGGAACACCGGCTTGGTTCAGGCTCTCTTCAACGGCAGATGTCCATCCGGACCGCCGCACACCGGGGTCTGTGACAAGAAACACCTTGGATGCCCC
>JAWOGI010000138.1:0-4593 GCA_046496975.1 Desulfobacteraceae bacterium
GTCTGTTTTTTTAATCTCTGCTTTGATGTTTATGTTTCCCGATATCACATACCCCTCTTTTTCAGGGTTTACAACGGCTACGATTTGAATGACTTCATCATCAAGAAGTTTTTTGATCCGTTTTCTGATGGCCGTTTCTGAGAGGTTTAATTTTTTTGCAATTTCCGTGTTCGGTGTTCTGCCGTTCAAATTAAGTATCTTGATGATTTCAGTATCGATTTCATCCACATGGGTATTCAAATTCAAAGGTCACCTCAATAATTAGTGTCGCAATGGTGTTGGAACGGTTCGTAAAAAGATGTAATTGGTTTTTACCATGGTAAAATCGGGAAGGCAAGTTCGAATGTAAAACTGCTTTGGTGTTAAATTCGTAAAAAAAACAAAAAAATAGTTGACAATCGAATTAAAGCTGTATTATTTGGATCGATAGGGTTTCCATAACTGTTGTTGATGGAACCAAAGTCGGCCGTTAAATTACCAAGAGATAAAACCTGCAAACAAAGCACCTGAAGTAATCATGATCACGATTCAAATATATAGATCATGCGATGGTTAAGTTTTTTAACAATTATGTTTCTCTGTTTTTCCGAAATCAGACGAAAAGCGTGATCATCGAGTATCAGCTGCAGGTATTACTGATTCGAAACCACCACAAAGGAGGGTTGTCCCAAATGATAGACTTGGAAGAATATCATCCCGATGATTACAAAGTAAGGGACTTAAAAGCAGCCAAAAAGGAAGTGGATGGGATCGTGGATATCATCACCACGCCCACTGAAGAGATTTCCCTTGGGACCAGGGAGGACATTTCTAAAAAAACGGTGCGTAATTTCCGGGATCACATCAACAAAGGGTTCCTTGACTACAGAAAATCGGTCACAGAGGCATCGGGGTTTGCCGTTACCGAATGGACCGGCCAGGGGTCTGTTCTGGTGGATGCCTTGGATAGACAGTTTCTCGATCTGCTGGGTGGGTTCGGACTCTATTCCTATGGTATCCGTCATCCCAAAATCGTAGCCGCTGTAAAATCCCAGCTGGATCGCTCACCGCAGTACAGCCAGGAAATGCTTGATCCCCTCCGGGCGCAGCTGGCCAAGGTTCTGGCGCTGTTAACGCCGGGAAAAATTCAGTACGGTTTTTTTGCCAATTCAGGAACGGAAGCCGTGGACGGAGCGATGAAGCTGGCTAAGCTCTATACCGGGAAAAAAGGGTTTATATCCATGGGCAAAGCCTTCCACGGTAAATCCCTGGGGGCCCTTTCCCTGATGGGAAAACGGATGTTCAGAAAGCCGCTGCTGCCGCTCCTTGAGGGAATACGCCACTCGCCCTTTGGAGATCTGAAGCTGTTGGAACATGAGTTGTCCTCCGCCCGGGCCGTGGGAGATGACATTGCCGCTGTTGTTGTTGAACCCATACAGGGGGAGGCCGGCGCCATTGTACCCCCGGATGATTTTCTGCCCGGTGCCAGGGAACTGTGTGACCATTACGGGGTGCTGCTCATTGCCGATGAGGTCCAGACCGGATTCGGCAGGACCGGTGAAATATTCGGTGTGGATCACTGGAACGTCAAGCCGGATATCATGTGCTTTGGTAAAGCCCTGGGAGGTGGCGTTGTGCCCATGTCCGCATTTATGGCCACCCCGGAAATCTGGCAGTGCATGGAGCCCAACCCCTTTATGCATACCACCACCACCGGCGGTAATCCCCTTGCCTGTGCGTCTGCCCTTGCCGCCATTTCCGTTCTTCTGGAAGAAGATCTCGCCGGTCAGGCCAAAAAGAAAGGCGAGTACGTGCTTGGAAAACTCGGAGACCTTCAGGATCGGTATCCCGGCATCCTGGCAAATAAACGTGGCCGCGGACTGCTTCTGGGCATGGAATTTCACACCGACGGCATCGGCTATAAAGTGGCTTCGGGTCTCTTCTCCAGAGGGGTTATCACTGCCGGAACCCTGACCAATGCAAAGAATATCCGCTTTGAACCGGCCTTGACGGTTCCCTGGGAGATTCTTGACGAGTCCCTGAACCGGATTGAGGATGTGTTTAAAAACATTGAGCTTCCCAAGGGAAAAGGCAACGAGTATCTCTATACCGGGCAGATGCTCCATGTGGATCTGACTAAAAAAGAGATCCAGTCCAGGGGGATTCCCAAACAACTTCGGGAACAGTATATCGGCGGTTGGGGGCTGGCAACCAAATACCTCTACGACACCGTTGATCCCAAGGTGGATCCGTTATCCCAGGACAATGCCGTTGTCATCATGACCGGTCCTGTCTGCGGTACGCTGGTGCCCACCTCATCCAGAACCTGCCTTGTGTCAAAATCCCCCAAAACCAACACCATATTTGAATCCAATATCGGAGGCTCTTTTGGGCCTGAGCTTAAATTTGCCGGGTATGACGGTATCCTCATTACCGGAAAAGCGGATACGCCGGTTTATCTCAGGATTGAAAACAACAGCGTTACCCTGGAGGATGCTGGTGAACTGGCTGGAAAGGGAATTTTTGAAACGGAGAACTGGTTGAAAAACAAAATTAATCCGGAAACAAAAACCCTGGCCATCGGCCCTGCTGGTGAACATCTCCTGGAGTTTGCCTGTATCGGTTCGGAGTCCTACCGGCAGATGGGAAGGGGAGGAGCCGGGTCTCTCTTCGGGTCTAAAAACCTGAAAGCCATCGCCTGCAGGGGAACAGGCGGCGTCCAGGTGAATGAGATCGGTTCGTTTTATGAAAAAGTTGCGGAACATACCGAGAACAATCTCCTCACTGAAGATAACATGTGGGCCAAAACCCATGGAACAGCGCTTCTGGTGGATGTGACAAATGAGATGGGAATCCATCCCACAAGGAACTTTACAAAGGGGGTGAATGCCGGCCGTCAGAACTTGAATTCAGATGCCATTGACGATGTAAAGATCGGTGACCGCTCATGTGCATCCTGTCCCATGGGATGCGGCAAGTTCACAGCCATTAACGGAACCCGGATTGAGGGGCCGGAATATGAAACCCTCTGCCTTGGCGGATCAAACTGTGAAATAAATGATCTTGAAACGGTTATGAAATTTAACCGGCTCTGTGATGATTACGGCCTTGATACCATGTCCACGGGAAATATCATAGGCCTTGCAATGGATATCACTGAATCCGGGGTTCATGACTACGGTATTAAATTTGGGGATTCAACTGAATTTCTCTCCCTGATCCAGGAGATAGCCACGTTGTCCACTGAGCGGGGTAAGGCTCTGGCACTGGGTGCCGGGAAGCTGGCAGCAAAACATAAGGTTGAAGACAAGGCGGCCCACGCCAAAAACCTTGAAATGCCGGCCTATGATCCCCGCGGCAATTACGGAATGGCCCTGGGATATGCCACTTCGGAAAGAGGTGCCTGTCATTTAAGGTCATATACTCTGTTTGAAGAAGAACCCTTTAAGGTTAAAGAGATGAGCCGGGCCGTTATGGACAACCAGAACCTGAATGCGGTTAAATTTTCTGTTGGTCTGTGTGATTTCTGGGGAACCGTTGATACCGCCATTATGGCGGATTTTCTGACAAAGGGACTGGGTAAAAAAATATCAGCAAAGGATTTGAACAAGGCCGGGGAGAGAATCTGGAACCTGAACAAGCTGTTCAACCTGAAAGCCGGTTTGGCCCGTGAAGACGACACCATTTCCGAAAAGCTGCTGAAAAAAGCCCTTGAAAACGGTCCTTATGAGAGCCGCGAGTTTGATCTCCAGGCGTTTGAACAGATGAAGGGTCTTTTATACCGACTGAGAGGGTGGGATGACAACGGCGTTCCAAGTGACGAAAAATTATCTGAACTGGATCTTCTAGACGCTTAAGACTCTGAATTGAAATTATTTCCAGTATAAGGAGGATATAAATGGAAAAGTTACTTTTGGTTATTCCGAACCGGTGTACAGGCTGCAACAGGTGCACCTATGCATGCTCAGCGGTAAAGGAAGGAATGTTCATTCCATCAAAGGCCAGGATACAAATCAACAACTTCGCACAGGACGGCTATTCTGTTCCAAGTATCTGTTTTCAGTGTTCCAATGCCGACTGCATGAAGGCGTGCCCGGAAGAAGCTATTTTTAAGAATGAACGGGGTGTTATCGCCATTAATGTCAACAAATGCACCCGATGCGGAGAGTGCGTTTCGGCGTGCCCCTACGGCATGATCGAACAGTATGAATCCGGCATACCGTATAAATGTGATTTGTGCGGGGGCAGCCCTGCCTGTGTCAGCGAATGCAACTTCGGTGCCCTGGTTTTCAAGGAGGCCGACAAGCTCTCAAAAAAGCTGAGGGGACAGCAGATGAAACAGCGCCAGGCAGAAGGCAATCCGGATGAAAAAAGACATCATCTTGCCGACGCTGTTTTAAAAGAAGCGGTGAGGGTGCCTCGCACTGCCAATTACATGGGATAACGAAGAGTTTCTCAAGTCTTGGGTCAGTAACCGTATAAAAAAAATTATCAAATCAATTGACATCGTTTCGTATTGCTATAAGGGATCTTCCAAAAAATAATCCACGCATCTTGCTTGTCTTTTTGCCCGTCTCCTACGTTGCGCCAATGGGACATATTTCAATATGCCCC
>JAWOGI010000241.1:0-12053 GCA_046496975.1 Desulfobacteraceae bacterium
TTCTTTCCTGGGATGATATCCAGAGGGAAGTCCCCTTTGATGTGGTGGGCCTTTATGCGGCAGCCTGTGCCATGGGAGCCGGACTTAAATTTACCGGCGGAGCTCTGTGGCTGGCCAGGGGCTTTGTCGGTATTATGCCGGATTTTCTTACCCAGGGAGCGGGACTGCCATTGGGGGTCAGCATCATGACATCGCCGTCGGCAACAGCCGCTGATTCCTGGACCTTGGTTTCCCGGTATGGCCCGAGCCGGGAGTTATTGCAAAAGAGGTTCAATGCCAGCAAAGCAGATCTCCCCGGATAAAAACGTGAACTGTTACTACACAACCGCAGCATTAACCCTGTCTACTGAATCCTGGGCTTCGACATGTTGCACCCTGAAGGGCAGACCTGTTGGCTTACCCGGAGACCAGGCCTTATATGCTGTTTCTGTCCGTCGGCTCATAGTTTTGCACTCCATGTGGCCGCTCCTGCTGGTCGCTCTCGCCTGCGGCTCGCCTTTCGCTTTGCTCAAGCCCTTCAGACGGTTCCTCGCGGTTCCGCCCTTGTTTTCGGCTAATACTTCTGCTAATGTTTAGCAGAATTCACGTATAGGGGACTTACACCCCATAAGTTCACGCCCATGCCGGGCGTACACAACAGCATGAACTCGGGCTGGGAAACGCTACGCCGCTTCGCTATGCAGCGTTTCCCAGCCGGTTATGCTAAGCGTTTTTGTCCACTAAATCAGCTTTTTATAAATGTTGAAATTGAAAAAAGTAGCATTGACAATGAGTAGCACTAAGTGCTATATTTATATAATGAAAAATTTAATGACAAAACATTTTTCAAAATGGGCAGCCAAACAAAATATCCCAGAGAACCAACTTTCCAAAGCCTTAACAGAAATTAAGGCAGGAAATTTCGAGGCGAACCTTGGTGCTCACCTTTACAAAAAGAGAACCCGTTTTGCAGGGCAAGGAAAGAGTGGCGGTGGACGGACAATTATTTGCTATAAAAAAGATGATAGAGCAATTTTTGTTCATGGCTTTGCAAAAAATGAAAAATCAAATTTATCCAAGAAAGAATTAATTGCTTTCAAAGAATTATCTAAAATTTTATTAAAGCTATCTTTGAAAGAATTAGAAATAGCGATTAACAATGGCGACTTAATTGAGGTAAAACCATGAGAAAATCCATCGCAGCATCAATTACAAACACAATTCAAGATTTGAACAAAAGTGGATTGGTTGATGATATCACCATGAAAAATATCGAAAACCTCTGCCTTCCTGTAGTTCAGGAATACACCCCTGAAAAAATTATTTCTATAAGGAAAAAAAACCGACTAAGCCAAGCGGCTCTCGCGAGTATTTTCAATATTAGCCCTTCGACTGTTCAAAAATGGGAAAGGGGTAATAAAAACCCAACCGGCGCTTCAAAAAAATTATTAGATATTATGGAACGAAAAGGGATCGAAGCGCTTATCTAAAATGCGACCTGCTCCCGTGACCGCGGTGTATGGGAAATTTACGGGGAGAATGATAAGATACAAATACTCTTACGCTTTAAATAATGTTCATGTTTTTCAAAGGTTTAATGCAGTGTCCCAGAAAATGACGCATGGAATATGTTTGGTAGGTAGGGCTACATTGATAAATATTGAGTAAGGGGAAGGAATGGTAAAAACAATAGACCATCTTCTGTTTTCATAGCCTGCTGCATACAGGTCGCAGAAAGGAGTGCACCAAATTCATTGGTGTCACTCTCATCCCGGGCAGCTGGTTTTAAAGTCCCGTTTTTTGCCGATCCTGTTCTGCTTCTGACGGTGAGAATGATTTCAGCATCGCTGTATTTCCGATACTGTTTTAAGGCATCGGTTACTGATGCAACAAGGGGATCAAGCTCTGTCTCCCTTATCAGGAATGGCGGCACAGTTCAAGGTAACAAATTCCCCCCGAAAATTGGGGCTTCTATGGTGAATGGCGCTGGCCACAAGCTCTTTTCCCGTGCCTGTCTCTCCCAGGATCAGAATCGGTGTATCAGGGCTGTCTGCAACGGTATTGACAAATTCAAGCATATCCTGAATAACGTCGCTTTCTCCAATAAAGCAGGGAAGCGTATCATCAAGGATCTTGTCCTGGAGTTTTTTGACATCTTTTCTGAGTTTTACAGTTTCCAGGGCGTTGCCCATGGCAATTTCAAGATTATCACTTTGAATGGGTTTAACAAGATAATCATAGGCGCCAAGTTTCATGGCGGCAATTACAGTATCTATATCTTCGTAGGCCGTGATCATGATAACAGGGATCCGGGGATATCTGCTTTTTAACTCGGCAAGCAGATCGATGCCGCTGATATCCGGCAGGCCTATGTCAAGGAGCACAAGATCGGGAAGATGTTCCGGGATCTCTGCCAGGGCCTTTCTGCCGGCTGCATAGGTGTGAATGATATAAGTCTGGGCCAGGAGCAGCGCAAGCCCCTCCCTGATGGTATCTTCATCATCAACAATAAATATTTTATACTGATCTGTCATTTACGCATTGTTTATTGTTTTTTTCATTCATTGTCCCGGATACCCCTGTTTTCTCTAAAAATGACAAGACCTTTTTCATTGTAAAGGAAAATGCTGAATCTATACAGTCCTACTCCTTTGATGTCATCGTATAGGTTGTGTTGAACCCTGAACAGCAAACCAAGGAGACTGTGGTGACTGCCAGACAAGATAAAGATGATGACGATCGGGTTGTGGGTAAGGGGCCTTTACCTGCATCCTAATTCCTTCGGGGTGGAGAAAATCCACGATCCTGCCCATAGCCGCAGGTCTTGAAAAACGATTGGAAATTTCTATCCATTTATCATTTTTTATAGAAATTAACAATTTTACATAGTGAGATAAAAAATATATTAGCATACGAGTATATGCTAACAACACTGCACAGCATTTAAAAAACAACTGTTTAATATGAAATCAAACGTTAATCAACTTATCAACTTATCATGAAAGGTAAAAGGCAATGAAAAATCTGTTTGCAACACGATGGGGAATTATTGGCGTGGGGGGATTTATAGGCGTGATGGCCGCACTGCTGCAGTACTGGGGCAATCCCGGAAACATGGGTATTTGTGTGGCCTGTTTTGAAAGGGACATTACCGGCGCCCTGGGCCTGCACCGGGCCGGGGTGGTTCAGTATATGCGTCCGGAAATTTTCGGTTTTGTGATCGGGTCTTTGGGAGCGGCCCTGATGTTTAAAGAATTCCGGCCCCGGGGCGGTTCAGCACCCATCATCCGGTTTGTGCTGGGCGCTTTTGCCATGATCGGCGCCCTGATTTTTCTGGGGTGTCCCTGGCGGGCCATGCTGCGGCTGGGGGGCGGGGACTGGAACGCGGTCCTGGGTATTATCGGCTTGGTGGCAGGCATCTGGATCGGTACCCGGTTTTTTAGAAACGGATACAACCTGGGGCGCACCCATAAATTTGCGCCTGCCGCAGGCTGGGCCATGCCGGCTTTGGCAGTGGGATTTTTCCTGTTGATGCTCTTATACCCCCAGCAGGAAGGATCGGCCCAGAGCGGCGTGTTGTTTTACAGCCTCAAAGGGCCGGGGGCCATGCACGCCCCCCTTATTGTTTCCGCAATTGTCGGACTGATTATCGGTTTTATTGCCCAGCGAAGCCGTTTCTGCACCATGGGCGCATTTCGGGATCTGATTCTTTTCAAGCAGACCCATCTGTTTTACGGCGTAGTCGCCCTGATTGTCACGGCGTTTATTACCAATTTCATTGTGGGACAATTCCATCCAGGTTTTGAAAACCAGCCCGTGGCCCACAGCCTGCATCTCTGGAACGCGCTGGGCATGGTCCTTGCCGGCCTTGCCTTTGCCCTTGCCGGAGGATGTCCGGGACGGCAGCTGTTTCTTTCCGGAGAAGGGGACGCAGATGCATCGATTTTCGTTATCGGCATGGTGGCCGGAGCCGCCTTTGCCCATAATTTCGGATTGGCCAGTTCGCCAAAGGGACTTGGACCCCATGGCATTGCTTCCGTGGTAATCGGCCTGGCCGTTTGTCTGACCATCGGTTTTACCATGAAACAAAAATCATAAGGAGACAGACAATGAATACAACCAAAGACGTTACAATTGATGCCCGGGGATTTTCCTGCCCGCAACCGGTTTTAATGACCCTGGATGAACTGAAAAAAACCACCGCCGCTGAAATCCGAGTGCTGGTGGACACAGAAGCATCCAAAGAGAATGTCAGCCGGGCGGTGGTCAGTCAAGGGTGGGAAATAACGCACATTACCCAGAACGATGAAACCTATCAGCTGGATATTGGCAGGAAATAACATGGGTTTTTTTTCTTTATTTAAAAAACGGAAGGCTGAACAATCGGCCCAGACGGCGGACCGGGGCATACTGATCTTTGAAAACACCAGTGAAGTGATCCGGTCCGAAACCCTTCTCAAAAAAGGGGCCTGGCGGATTCGGGTCATGGGCCCCCCGCCGGAAATCCGCACCGGATGTGATCTGGTGATTGAGTTTCCGCTGATTGAATGGCTGGAAATTTTACGTGCACTGGAGGCGGAAAATATTTCGCCTCTCAAAGTCGTGCCGGTTTCCGGACCTTTGCTGGAGCCGGTGAATATTTTTTTCACGAAAGACTTTGGCCGGTTTTTGATGATCAGGGCCGCCAACATGAAACTGACGATTGAGAAAGAGACCTTGACAGTGGTAAACATTTCAGGCGGGGGATGTCCGGATGTTCCCTATCTGGCAGCGGAAATGATCGGAAAACGCCTGGATAAAGCGCCTTCTCCGCGAACTATAGGCCATACATTATGCGGATACGCCCTTCAACTGGCATATGAGGAGGTATCCAGACAATGTTTGCCATAATCGGCACGGTTCCCGATAAATCCTATCCCCTGGTTTGCGGACCGGCTGAATTATCCGGCAGTACATTGACCGTGAGAAACCAGGCCATAAATATTTACCGGGGCACCCCTGCCCTGCTGGCGACGGCAGCCCAGGTATGTGCGTTTTTTGATGCACCGCCGCCAATGGCCTACCTTATCGGTGATATCGGCACCGGTGAGGGCAGCCGGAAGCTCTATGAACATCTGGAGGCGGAGTTGCCCGGCCAAGAATTTGACGGACTGACCTTTCATTACATTCAGCCGGATGTGGACTGGCATAACCGGGTGCTGTTTGCGGTAAACGACATGGCCCGGCGACCACTGTTGATTGCCGATGCCGGGTTCATGTATGCGGCCAAGATGAGCGGTCAGGCAAAAAGCTATGATCTCTTCACCCCAGACATCGGGGAACTCTCGTTTCTGGCCGATGAAACCGCGCCCCATCCTTTTTATACCCGGGGCTTTATTTTCCACGAAGAAAACCGGGTACCGGAATTGATCTCCCGGGCTTATCAGCACCAGAATGCGGCCCGGTATCTGATGGTCAAAGGCGAAATCGACAGACTGGCAGATGCCGGCGGTGTTTTAAAAGCCATAAAAGAACCGTCAGTGCCGGCACTGGAAGCCATCGGCGGCACCGGTGACATTCTCACCGGCCTGATTGCCGCACTTACCGGAATTGGAAAAAACATTCAACCCGCCTGCATCTCAGCGTCTGTTATCAGCCGCATGGCAGGGGATCTGGCTGCCCCTGATCCCGGCACACAAGTTATCGACATAATTCGGAAAATTCCGGAAAGCCTGAACTCATTCTATAAAAAATCCTGACCGTCCAAGGCGGCCCTGGGAGTTTAAGGACCTGATACCATGAGATCCATACCGAAAAGCATTGATCCGAACATGACGATACTTGACATTGTGGGCAAATACCGGAAACCATTCACCTCAGCTGAACTGTAAAAAGAGCCGACGTTGTGCTGATCGACGGATCACTAAAATGTCCAGGTGAATCCAAAAAAGAGTAAGGTTTTCGGCATCCATCATAGCCCCACAAAAGTAGTTTACACTTTTTGGGGAACATTTCTGAAAAACGAGGCTTGGCTTCAGAAAGCGTAAAGTAGTCGTGAAGGATGCCAGGTTTTCCTGCAACATTGTCTATTACAGTCACACATGCTTACCATAGAAAATTTCTATTCATTTCCTTCGTTCCATAGAAATTAACACTTTGACATCCGACGGCAATGCTCCTATTGTCCACGTTTTAAAGGCAAAAGTGGCCTGTGGAGGAAACCGGTGTTCCCTGGAACGATTGCCCTTTCCTCTCTTTATCGTTTTAACAGTGCTTTTCAGCATGCAACCAACACAATTAAGGAGAAATGTAAGATGAAAATAAAACACCGCATCCAAAAAGGATGCAGCGGAATCGCAGCTCTGCTGGTGATCTTTTGTTTGGCAGCAGGTGCTGCCCATGGGGACCCAAAGAAAATACCCAACGTCTACCTGGGCTATATTTTCACAACCCACCACACCCCGCTGATGGTTGCAGCCATCAAAGGAAACGAATTCAAAAATTCAGGCGCCTATCTGGCTCCCATGGTTCCAAAACAGAAATACAAACTCATCTCTGCCGACGGCAAACCACTGGCTGTGATGAACTTCATTGTTTCAAAAAGTGGTTCTGAAACCGCCACCCTGTTTGCCATGAACCGCCTTGACATGGGCCTTGCTTCCAGTACGGCGTTCATGAGCGGCATCGACAAGAAAACCAAGATGAAAATCCTCTGTCCTTTGCATGTGGACGGCATGGGCATGGTTTTTCCCAAGGAGAGCAATATAAACGGATATGACGAGGTTGCCGCCACCATCAAGGCATCCAAAGCCCCTTTCAAAATCGGCTATCATTCTCCCACCAGCGCCCCCCGTGTTGTTTTCGAAGGCGCTCTGCACAAGGCCGGATTCACCATCACAGGCAACCCCAATGACGGGGACGCTGACATCCTCATGGTAGACCTCAAATCCACCGCCATCCTTATCCCCGCGCTTTTAAGCCAGCAGGTTGACTGCTGGGTCGGTCCGGCACCGCACCCCGCTGTGGCCGAATACAAAAATGTGGGCCACATTGGCCTTGATTCCCGGGATCTTCCCCCAGCAGACCAATGGACGGATTTCCCCTGCTGCGTACTGGGTGCCAGCGAAGAGATCATCGCAGAACAGCCTGAAATCGTGCAGGCAATGACCGACCTTATGACCGCTGCCTCCCAATGGAGCAACAAAAACAGAATTGAGACCGCGGGAATATCTGCGGACTGGATAGGCGTGCCGGCAGAAGCCGTTGAAAAATCAACCATCATCTACACCACCGACCCCACTGAAAACTGGATGAAAGGAGAATCGGTATTCCTGACCATGCTCAACAACATGAATAAGTTTAAGGGAGAAATGAAGAACGCAGACCTTAAAACCGCCGCGCCTGTTCTTTTTGATTTCTCATTTACAGAAAAAAGCCAGGCCAGATAAGCAGCTTTGAAAATAATCCGGTGCCGGAGTTATCCAGTATAACTTTGGCACCGAAGGTTTGGAAGATAAAATGAAAGCACGTGTCTTATCACTTACAATTCCGGTTTTGGCTCCGGTTTTTTTGGCCCTGTTGTGGATAATAGTTGCCCAAAGGGTCGGCAACCAGGTTATCCTGCCCAGAATAGAACAGGTTATCCAACTTATGGCCCACCCCACCCGGGACCTCATCAGCATGGGCTCCCTTGCAGACAATGTACTGGTCAGCCTGGTACGTGTTATCATGGGATATGGGGTTGCCGCTTTGGTGGCCATTCCCCTGGGGGTGGTCATGGGGTACTATGGACTGATGTTTCAATTTTTCAATGGATTTTTAAATCTTTTCAGGCCCATCCCTCCCCTGGCATGGGTGCCCCTTGTCATGGCATGGTTCGGGATTTCAAGTCTTGCCACCATGACCGGGGTTGAAACCGGGCAATGGTTCATCTACCTGAACAACATCAAATTCTCCATGCTGTTCATCATTTTCATCGGCGCATTTTATCCCATTCTGACCTCGACCATCCACGGGGTGCGCAGTGTGAAGGCCACCCTCATCGATTCAGCAAGGGTACTCGGAGCAAGTGAACTCCAGATTTTCAAAAAAGTTTTGATCCCGGCTGCCATGCCTTCCATCATCACCGGAATGAGGATCGGCCTGGGTATTGCGTGGATGTGCCTTGTTTCCGCAGAAATGCTGCCCGGTTCCCTTTCCGGCATCGGATACATGATCACCCACGCCTTCACCCTTGCCTCAACGGATATTGTCATTGCCGGAATGATTTCCATCGGGGCGGTTGGCGCCTTGATGGATATGTTTTTCCGACGTATTGAACAGAAAAAATTTTCATGGCGCAGGCAGGCAGAGTAATGGATCATATGAAAAACGAAATCATCGGCATCAAAGATCTTTCCAAGCAATTCACCACTGAAAAGGGGGAGCGTTTTCTTGCCGTTGACAATATAAACATTAACATTCCCGAAAACTCCTTTACCTGCATCGTAGGTCCTTCGGGTTGCGGAAAATCCACGATCCTGCGCATAGCCGCAGGTCTTGAAAAAACCACATCGGGAACGGTGCATTACCGCTCAGCCCCCGTGACAAAACCCTGCGGTGAGATCGGGCTTGTGTTTCAGGAATACTCCCTTTTTCCCTGGCTGACGGTTCTTGACAACGTGGCAGCGGGACCTGAATTTGCCGGCGTGAACCAAAAAAAAAGACACCACAATGCCCTTGGCCATCTCTCCATGGTTAACATGCTGGATTTCAAGGATGCATATCCCCATGAACTGTCCGGTGGAATGAGGCAGAGAGTCGCCATTGCAAGAGCCCTTGCCAATGATCCGGACGTACTGCTCATGGACGAACCCTTCGGCGCATTGGACGCCCATACCCGCATTCTTTTACAGCACGAACTGCTGAAGGTATGGGAAATGACCCGCAAAACAATTGTGCTGGTCACCCACAGCGTTGACGAGGCCGTCTTTCTGGCCGATGAGATTGTGATCATGGCCAGCCGACCCGGCCGCATCCGCAAGAAACTGAAAGTAAATCTGGAGCGTCCGCGAACCAGAGCGGTTCAAAAATTCGGAGAATTGACAGATTTCATTCTCAAGGAGCTGGAGATGTGAACTGTCCTGCTGAAATCAGGGATTGGTCATAACATCTGCCCCTAACATCTGCCCCTCGTCACATTTGGCGGTCCAACGGGGTCAGGTTTTTGTTATTGACGTTATCGGACAGATAAAGCACAATCAAACCACAAAGCACACGATAATGTTAATAACGAAAGCCTGACCCCTTCTTCCTGGACAAGTATATATATGATCGAGGCCATTTTAATTTTACTCTGACCCCAATTTTTTATGGCAGCGGCGTTGCTGTATAGGCAACCCCTGCCTCTTCAGATCCATACAGCGTCAGTTTTCTGCCTGCGGCAATATCCGACACCAGGTCTGGATTCAAAAGCATGGATTTGCCGGACAGCACCAGATCTGCGTTCTGCAAAGCCTGTTCAGCTGTGTTTTTGTCATAAATTTTTCCGCAGATCAGCAGGGGCAGGTCTGTGACATTTCTTGTGATGCCTGCCATGGTTTTATCGGTACCAAAGGCGGGCTGGGAAAAATCATAGGTGGAGACGGAAATTCCATCAATGGGCTCCTCTGAAAACAGCTGGATCATTTTCTGCCATTCTGCAGCATCGGGAAACAGAGAGACATCCATATCGGCAATGCCCCAGTTGGAAACCCGCACCAGCAGAAGCCGGTCGTCGGGAATATGGGGCCGTACCGCCTGGATCACCTCATGGACGAACCGGTACCGGTTTTCCATGGACCCTCCGTAGGCATCGGTTCGCCGGTTGGAGTAGCTGGAAAGAAACTGGCTGAGCAGATACCCGTGGGCACAGTGAAGTTCCAGGGCGTCAAACCCGGCTGCCATGGCCCCTTTTGCGGTTTCCACAAACCCGTTGATCACATGGTCCATATCAAAGCGGCTCATCTGCTCCGGCACCGGATAGGGTGCACCGGTCAAGGGATTATCCTGCTTCGGCGCCACGGGACTGGGGGCAATCACCCGGTTGGCCGGATTGATCCCCTCATAGGCCATGCGGCCGCAGTGAAACACCTGGCACACAGACACAGCCCCGTGACTGCGGATCTCGTCTGTTACTTTTTTCCAGGCATCCACCTGGTTCTGGTTCAATATCCGTGCCTGGCCGGGATAGCCCTGGGCGCTTTCATAATCGGTCACGATGGCTTCGGTGTACACCATGCCGGCCCCGTTCTTTGCCCGGGTGATTAAAAACTGCAGCACATCCTCTCTGGGGATGCTGTCCCCGGATGCCGACATCCGGGTCATGGGCGCCACACCGATGCGGTTCTTACAGGTGATCTCTTTGATGGTAAAAGGTGAAAACAGCAAAGATGTCATTTTGATCTCCTTGGTTAAAGGTGAAAACAAAGGTCCTTATGACACTCTACGCTTGATTTCTGGTCATGTCAATGTAACCGATCCCATCTCAAATTTCACCATCTAGGACAAGGGCTGTATGGGATCATCTGTCATGAAAACAAGAATCTTTTATGTTACACTTTTCCATTACCATTTATTTGGCATTGTTGCTGCAGGCGGGACAGATTTCGTCCATCACCTGTTGCCCGATACGTCCGAACCGAACGGTTGCAGCCGTATGAAACTGGCGCAGAATGCCCCCGGTATCGCACAGTTCGCACTCGGCCAGCAGTCTGAGTGCATTGGGATCATTCAGCAGCCGGTCAATTTCCTGGTCGATCTCCTCCAGCCATCTGCGGCGTTCATTGACCAGGTAAGGAGCGTTCAGGTTCAACAGCCGGATGGTATAGTCGGCCCTTCTGGTTTCTATGCTGTTCAATGCAGATGCCGGTGCGACCTCGCCATTGCTCAGATAGTCAAAATATATTCCAGCATCCGTTTCTAACGGAGAAACAAACAGGGCAGGATCATATTGTTTCTGCTTGAAATGGCCGCCAAAGCGATCCTTTTTCACAAACGTCTGCAATGAATCACTGTCCAGAACAGACACCACCATATTGTGATAATCAAAGGTCCGGGCGGGATTCATGCCTTTGGGTTCGATGTGTTCAATATGACACCCGTGGGCAAAGGATGCCAGGGCGATTTCCGTATACGCACAAAGCCACCATTGTTCATCCAAAAGAGAGGATCTGACCTGATTTTTTCCCCGGGTGCCTCTGAACCGTTTCCATCGGTTTTCTGCATCTCTTCGGGTTGCAGGGGGTGTTTTCTGTTGTTCTTTTTGAAGTATTACCGGAGACTGGTTTTTTTGAACGGTCCGCATCAGCCGATGATCTCTTTTCGACGGATGATCCGGTCTGCTCTTTGCAGATCTTTATGGTGTCTGCCGATCTCTTTTTCCAGTTTTTGCCGCAATTTTTTAGCTTCCGCTTCATGGAAGCGGTTCTGATCGATCAATTGCAGGTACCTGTCAAGGTCCCGGAGATGTTCCAGATCCGGCCTGAAATTGGTGTGCATAACCGTTTCAAGGATATCGTTGCTGGTTTCCCCATAGGTTCGGGACAAAGGAACGGCAGCCGTGTCATTTTCCAGATCGAGGATCCGGATATGGTCTTTTTTACGGTGGAAATCACCTGGGGACTGTGGGTGGTGACAATGAACTGGATACCGGGAAAGGCCCTGGTCAGGTCCTGTAACACCAGCTGCTGCCACTCCGGATGCAGGTGCATGTCCATCTCGTCAATGAGCACCATACCGGGTGTGCGAATTACGGCATTTTCTCCCAGGTGGGGATTGAGCCGGACCGCCCTGTAGGCGATGTCTGCCAGCAGCCCGATCATGTTCCGGATACCGTCGCTGAGAATGCTCACCGGCAGAATCCCGTGTTCCGGGTGTTCTGCCACCACTTCCTGTGCCGAAGCACTGTACCGGATATTTATCCATCCGCTGGGTGCCATCACGGCATTCACCGCTTTCTGGATAGCCTGAAGCAGCTTTCCAGGAGTCAGGCCGGCCGCAGATTCGCCCTTTTCAATGGCCTGCAAATGCTGTTCATATTCAATCATGGTTTCCAGACGCAGCCAGTCGGCAAATGC
>JAWOGI010000007.1:0-8923 GCA_046496975.1 Desulfobacteraceae bacterium
AGTAGAACTTGAGCCGCTTGCCCTTGTGCAGAGAGGGTTCCGACCGGAAAATGGCATCCTCGATGATCCGGTTCAGCATGCCGGTGTTGATCCGGTAAGCGTAATCATCGTAAATCGACTGGACCATGTCAAAGATCTTGTGGGTGCGCTGGCCGGTGAGGGCCGATATGGTCATGGCCGGGGCAAAGGAGAGGAACTTGGACTTGAGCCGAAGCTCCTTCATAAAGGCTTTCTGATCCTTCTCCTCCCCGGACAGAAGGTCCCATTTGTTGATGAGGAACAGGGCGCCGCAGCCCCTGTCCTGGGCATAGCCGGCAATGGTGATGTCCTGGTCTGTGACCCCTTCTACTGCATCGACGAGGATCAGGGCCACATCGCACTGGTCCAGGCTTTTCAAGGCCTTGATGATCGAATATTTTTCGATCTTCTCTTTGACCCGCCCCTTGCGGCGGATGCCGGCGGTGTCAATGAGGCGGAAACGGCGGTTGTCCTGCTCTACCACCAGATCCACGGCATCCCTTGTGGTGCCGCTCTTTTCATTGACCACCACCCGCTTTTCCCCGAAAAGCCGGTTCACCAGAGAAGATTTCCCCACATTGGGCCGGCCGGCCACGGCAATGCAGATCTCATCAACCTCATCGGCCTGGGTGTCATATACCGGCAGGGTTGTCACCAGCTCGTCGAGGAAGGAGTGAACACCGATGCCGTGCTCGGCAGAGACAGGGTAGAGGGTTTCCATGCCAAGGGAGTAGAAATCGTACAGATTATCCTCCTGCTTCCGGCTCTCCATCTTGTTGACCAGAAAAAAGAGGGGGGTGCTGCTTCGGCGCAGCAGGGCGGCAAGATCCATGTCAAAGGGAGAGAGCCCCGCCTTCCCGTCCAGTACAAAGAGAACGGCATCGGCCTCATCCACGGCGGATTTCACATGCTCCCGGATCTCCCCGGCAAAGGGATCATCATCGGAAACGAGGAACCCGCCGGTATCCACAACGGAAAAATCAACACCGTTCCACGAGGCATCACAGTAGTGGCGGTCCCGGGTAACACCGGGAACATCATCCACCAGGGCGGCCCTGAGCCCTGCAATCCGGTTAAAAAGGGTGGATTTCCCCACATTGGGACGGCCCACAAGGGCAACTATCGGTTTCATTTTTTCAAAACCCTCCATATGAAAGCCATCAGCCATCAGCCGTCAGCCATCAGTAACTTAAAACTTAAAACTCAACCACGTTCACACCAACCGGGCGTTATCAATTTCCTGGCAAAACTTTATTGGGCTTGATCATAACCTCGGACCCATTATTTTACCTGATCCCTGGTGATTGGGCAATGAAAAATCGGGGATGCCGCAATTAAAGGCCTGGCATGGCAATAAAACATACCAACGCAACGGGGTCTTGCACTTGCTTTCCGGGTTGCGGCAATGGTCATATATTGAATTTATTAAACAGGGGGAATTGGAGCAAGAAGGAGGAAACTGTTGAAGTAAGGAAAAGAATGGCGTCCCCAAGGGGATTCGAACCCCTGTCGCCGCCGTGAAAGGGCGGTGTCCTGGACCGGGCTAGACGATGGGGACGCAATTCATTTTTTTGGTGGGCCGTGTTGGGTTCGAACCAACGACTCTCTCCTTAAAAGGGAGATACTCTGCCAGCTGAGTTAACGGCCCTCAAAAAAACAACGCATATCTATACTTTTCTGAGCGTCTTGTCAACTCTTTTTTTTAAAAATCTGTCAAAAATGGTGTCAGGCCTGCGTTATTGTCATTATCTTCCCTTTCCAGTGCCCCCCCCCCTCTATTTTTTCCAGAACTCCGGTACAATGAGGATAATAAAGGTGTACAGCTCCAGCCGCCCCAGCAGCATGCACCAGGCAAGCAGCCATTTAACGGCCCCGGGCAGGTGGGCAAAATTGTCCACGGGCCCCACCGTGCCGAATCCCGGCCCGATATTGCCGATGCACGAAGCCACCGCGGCAAAGGAGGTGACCATGTCCACCCCCATGGCCGCCACCAGGAGGCTGAAGACCACAAATAGCCCGATGTAGATCAGCAGAAACCCCATGATGCTGCGCAGCAGAGCCTCGGGCACCACGATCCGGTTCATTTTCACCGTTGCCACACTCCTTGGGTGGATCAGGGTGAACAGCTCCCTGTAGCAGTATTTAAACGCCACCATTATCCTGGCGCACTTCATTCCCCCCCCCGTGGAACCTGCCGAGGCACCGATGAACATGCAGATGAAGAGAATCACCTGGCTCAGCCCCGGCCATTGCTCATAATCGGCAGTGGCATACCCTGTGGTGGTGACAATGGCGACCACCTGGAACAGGGCGTATCGCAACGCTTCTTCCAGGGTGTCATACACAGTGCCGTAAATGTTCAGGGTGACCGCCGCGGTCAGGCCCAAAAGGAGAAACAGAAAAAACCGGCACTCGGAATCCCGCCAGAAGATCAGGGTTCTGCCCCTGAGCAGCTGGTAATGAAGGGAGAAATTGATGCCGGCCATCACCATGAAAAAGACAATGGTATAGTCTATGTAGGCGCTGTTAAAATGGGCGATAGAGGTGTTCTTTGTGGAGAACCCGCCGGTGGGCATGGTGGTAAAGGCATGGCAGAGGGCATCGTAGAGCCCCAGGCCTCCGGCAAGGAGGAAGATCACCTCGGCAAGGGAGATGGAGGCGTAGACGTACCAGAGTATTTTTGCCGACTCACTGAGCCTCGGAGTGAGCTTGTCCGGCACAGGGCTTGGCACCTCGGCCTTGAACAGCTGCATCCCCCCCACCCCGAGATAGGGCAGGATGGCAAGGGAGAGGACGATGATCCCCATGCCCCCCAGCCACTGGATCAAACTGCGCCAGAAGAGCAAGCTCTTGGAGACGTCCTGGATGTTGGTGAGCACCGACGAACCGGTGGTGGTAAACCCCGAGACAGACTCGAAGAAGGCATCGGTGAACAGAGGCGTTGCCCCGCCGGTAAAAAAGGGAAGCGCTCCGAAGAACCCGATGGCCGTCCAGCCCAGGGCAACGATGGCCATCCCCTCCCGCTGGGAGATGTAATCGATGGTGGGCCGCCTTGACCCGAAGAAAAAGAGAAGCCCGGACGAGAGGGTGATCCCCATGGACCAGAGGAGGGGCACAAGGCTTGAATCCTTGAACCAGAGACTGCACAAGACAGGAAACACCATGGCAAGGCCGAGAAAAACAATCAGGACCCCGACAACATTGACGATATAGTGCCAGCGCATCTAGAAGAACTCCAGTTTAACGGTCAACAGTTTTTCCAGCTTTTTCACGGCATCCTGGCGGGCAAAGATGATCACCTTGTCCCCCGGCGCCACAACACTCTCCCCCGTTGGAATGATGATCTCCTCTTCTTTCATGATGCAGACCAGTATGGCGCCCTTGGGAAAAGAGATCTTTTTAAGGGGCTTGCCCGTGATGCCGGAGGTTTCCAGTGCAACGGCCTCGATCACCTCTGCCGCCTCTCCTCTTATGGAGACGGCGGAAAGGATCTTGCCCTTTCTCACCTCCTGGAGAATGGAGCTGATGGCAGAGAGCCTGGGGCTGACCACCCGCTGGAGACCGATGGCCGTCATCAGGGGGAAGTAGCTGAACTTGCTCACCTTTGTGATGGTGTCGCCCACTCCGAGATTTTTTGCCAGCAGGGAGACAAGGATATTGGTCTCCTCGTCATCGGTGACCGACACCATGAGGTCGGCATCGGCAATGTTTTCCTCCAGAAGCAGTTTCTGGTCCGAGGCATCGCCGTTGAGCACAACGGTTTTGTTCATCTCCCCGGCCAGGGCCGTGCACCGGTCGTGGTCCAGTTCAACGATCTTGGCCTGGATGGAATTTTTTTCCAGCATGGCGGCCAGGCGCTGGCCGATGCGCCCTCCCCCGGCAATAACCACCCGACGCACGGGTTTTGTCTTTTTGCCAAAAAGCTTGACCGTTTCAGCCAGGTTTTTCTGCTCACTGATAAAATAGACCAGATCCCCGGGCATCAGGCGGTTGTTGCCCCTGGGGACAATCAGGTCCTCGTTTCGAACAATGGCGGCAATCAGGGGCCTGGCCCTGCCGAACATGGCATCAAATTCGGAAAGCTTAACCCCTGCCATGGAAGAGGACTCTTCAATGCGCAGCCCGACAAACTTCACCCGGCCCTGGGCAAAGGCCCCCATGTCCACGGCACCGGGGACCTTCATCAGCCGGAATATGGTCTTGACCACTTCGATCTCAGGATTGATCACCGTGTCAATGTGGGGGGCTTCTTTTTTAAGGACCTCGTGGTACCCGTCAAAATCCCCGTGGCGTATCCTGGCAAGCTTTTTGGTGGCAGGGGAGAGCATGTTGGCCGACAGGCAGGCCACAAGATTCACCTCGTCGCTGTCCGTGACGGCAAGGAGGATATCCGCCTGTCTGACACCGGCCTGTTCCAGCACAACAGGCGAGCTGCCCGAGGCCACAATGACCTGGACGTCGATGTTTTCAGACACCCTTCGAACAGCGTCGGCACTCTTGTCAATGATAACAACGTCTTTGTCTTCCGAGGCAAGGCGGCTGGCAATGTGGTAGCCCACCTCCCCCGCGCCTACAATAATGATCTTCAACACAGCACTCCTGTAATGGATTACCCTTGCGCCGGAAAGGTACCCCAAAACCCTGACCGGAACGAATCTCGCTAGGATTTACTATAGGATCGTCCTCAAGTCAATAAATAGAAACAACTCCCGTCCAATTCCAATGCTGCCGGCGGCAGACAGTGCAATGCTGTGCTGAGCTGTGTTGTATTGTATTGTATTGTGTTGTACTGGGCGATGTTGTGCTGTGGTGTATTGCCGTTGTGGGCATCCGGCTTTACAGCTCTGCGCTGTTTTTTTTCTGTTTGACCTCTTCCCTGGCTGTGATACAATAGGGGTGTCTTCACCTTTAAAAAAACAACCCCGACACGTTCTCCGGATCCCGGATCGGGCAAGCACTGCAAAAAAGCTGGAAAGCTGCCTGCCCGGGACCAATTGAGATGCTTGTCTGAAGCTTTCAGGGAGGGGGAAATGGAAGCCGCTGTTCAGGAAAAATTCGAATACTTAGAATCTGCCCTTGGCCAATTCATCATTACCAGCAATACAAGCCTTGGACGGCTGGAACGGAACATCTCTGCCCTTTCCAGGGAGATGGTCGCTTTCAAGAATGAAATGCGCATTTTTAAAGATGAAATGGGTGATTTTAAAGACGAAATGCGTGGGTTCAAGGATGAAATGCTTGAGTTTAAAGACGAAATGCGTGGGTTCAAGGATGAAATGGGTGATTTTAAAGATGAAATGCTTGGATTCAAGGAAGAATCCAAGGCAGACAGAAAAAGCATGAACAAAAAATGGGGAGAGCTTGCCAATAAGATGGGAACCGTTGTGGAAGATATCGTGGCGCCTTCCCTTGCCGGCATTGCCCGAGACTATTTTCAGGTGGATGAATTCGATTTTTATGCCGTGCGGCTGAAAAAGAGAAATAAAGACCGATCTGTCAGGCGGGAATTTGATGTTGTGGCAGAGAGCAGCAGCTATTTTTTTGTTGTGGAGACCAAAGCCACTCCAAGGACCGAATACATCCAGAACTTCATAGATTTTGTGCCGGAAATACCCTCCTGGTTCCCTGATGCAGGAGAAAAAACAGTGATCCCTGTTTTTGCATCCCTTTATCTGCCCCAAGACAGCATTCAACACCTGACCGGCAACAAAATTTTTGCCATTGCCATGAAGGATGACACGATGGATCTTCTCAACCCTGAACTGCTCTCACACCACCGGTAATCAGCCCTCTCCTGAATGCGCTTCGCTATCCTTAACCGGTAACCGGTAAACCGCCAAAGCCCATAACCCATGGCACAACCATGCCCGTCCTCTTCTCTGCAAAATTTATCCGTTCTGGTTTTTTGATGATCAGCCTCAGATCTTCCAGGATCCCCGCTGCCTTGCCCTTGGAACGTGCAAAACAGGAAAAAACCTGAACATCGAATTGTCTCTCTCAACTATTACATTAAAAGACGAGATGGTACTACGGCTGCTGAACGTTTTTTTAATGGAAAACCGAAAGATCTTTTTGAATATTTTTTGGATCAGGTGAATTATCCAATGCGACCTCGGAACCGCCTAAAATCCCCAGCTTAACACCGGGTGGGCGAACTTGGAACCAAGCCCGAATTGCTGCTTTCAAACACCTAATTATTGACAATTTCAACTGTATTAAAGTAGGATGTTAGGGCTTGGTCATAACATCGGCCACTCGTCACATTTGGCGGGCCAACGGGGTCAGGCTTTTGTTATTGACGTTATCGGACGGAAAAACACAGTCAAACCATAAAGAACACGATAATGTTAATGCGGTTTAAGATGATCAAGGCCTTAAGAACAAAGGAGATGGACCAGGTTAGAGCGTATAATTTCTGGAGGCAAATATGAAAAAGCTGCCCATTGGCATCTATAACTTTGAGAAAATAAGAGAAGATGATTTTTATTATGTAGACAAGACCCCTTATATTGTGGAGCTTGCAGGGCAGGCCGGGTACTATTTCCTCTCCCGGCCCCGGCGGTTCGGCAAGAGCCTTTTCCTGGACACCCTGAAGTGCGCTTTTGAGGGAAAAAATGCGCTTTTTAAAGGCCTTTATCTTGAAAAACACTGGGATTTTAACAAGACTTATCCTGTGCTGGCCATCAGCTTTGCCGGAGGCAGATTCCACGACCTGCAGAATTTAAATGACAATATTGAAGAACTCCTTACGCTCAATGCTGATCGCCTGGGCCTTAAGCTCAAAGGGAAAACAATTAACGGCCGATTTAAAAATTTGATTGTTGACACTGCAGAGAAGTATGTCGGCCGTGTTGTCGTACTAATAGACGAATACGACAAACCCATTCTGGACAATCTGGAGAACACACCCAGGGCTGAGGAAATGCGGGACGGACTGAAAAACGTTTATTCTGTTATAAAAGACAGTGATGCCTTTATCAAATTCTGTTTTATCACCGGAGTAAGCAAGTTCAGCCGGGTCAGCATATTCAGCGATCTGAACAATTTAAAGGATATCAGCCTGGATTCCAGGATGGGAGCCATCTGCGGCTATACCCAGGAAGAACTTGAAAAAACCTTTGCTGATCGGCTGGCCGGCATTGATTTAAAAGAGCTGGCAGAATGGTATAATGGTTATAATTTTCTGGGTAAGGAGAATGTGTATAATCCCTTTGATGTGCTTTTGTTCCTGGATTACGGCAAATTCGACAACTACTGGTTTGAGAGCGCTACACCAAGTTTTCTGGTTAAACTGCTCACCCGGGAAAAGATATACCTGCCAAATCTGGCCCATATTGAAATTGATCAGAATATGTTATCAAGCTTTGAGCTGGATCAGCTCTTGCCCGAGGCCGTCCTGTTTCAGTCGGGATACCTGACCATCAAAACAGTTGAAGAAGTAGCCCCGGGCCAGCGTCTGCTCACCCTGGACTTCCCCAACCAGGAAGTCAGAATCAGCCTGAACATGCATCTTTTAAACTATCTAAGCGGGGCACCCTCCAGGACCAGCAGCCTGCGGTTTAAGATGATCAAGGCCTTAAGGACAAAGGAGATGGACCAGGTCAAACTTCTGTTTCAATCCCTTTTCTCCTCTATTCCCCATGAATGGTACATAAAAAACAATATGGATCAATATGAAGGCTACTATGCCTCTGTGGTCTATTCCTGTCTGGCCTCACTGGGCTTTAATGTCAAGCCTGAGGAAAGCTCCAGTCACGGCAGAGCAGATCTTGTCATTGACACCGGGCAGGTGGTTTATATCCTGGAGTTCAAGGTGGTGGAGCTGGAAGGCGACGGGGTCAAGGCCATTCATCAGATCAAGCAAAAAGGCTATCATGACCAATATGTAAAGGCCGGGCAAAAGGTAATTCTGGCGGGGATGGACTTTTCCAAAGCAGAGCGTAATATAGTGGGGTTTGAGTGGGAGACAGTAAGTGGAACTGATTTTGCATAAAACCGTTTTCATATAAAAAAAAACAACGAACTTCAGTTCGGTAAAGCTTGTTGACATCTGTGTGTCTTGAGTTTACAATTGTACAAATACTGATTATTATAGTGGCAGGCTGTTAATCTTTTCTTGAGGAGGGTTACATGAGTGAAACAGCAGAAAAATTAACATATCTTGAGGAAACCTTGTCACAGGTTGCCTATGCCCAGCTTAAAACAGAGATGTCTTTGCAGAGATTGTCCAGGGAGATGCGAGAGTTCAAGGATGAGATGCGCGGGTTCAAGGATGAGATGCGCGGGTTCAAGAATGAGATGGGTGAGTTCAAGGATGAGATGCGCGAGTTCAAGAATGAGATGGGTGAATTCAAGGATGAGATGCGCGAGTTCAAGAATGAGATGGGTGAGTTCAAGGATGAGATGCGCGGGTTCAAGGATGAGATGGGCGAATATAAGGAGTGGTCGAAAAATCAGATTATTCTTATGAATCGCCAGTGGGGGGATCTGGCCAACAAGATGGGCACCCTTGTAGAAGATATTGTGGCCCCTAATCTGCCGCGTATTGCCAGGACATGTTTTGGATGTGAAGATCTGGATTATTTTCCGGTGCGGGTTCGGAAAAAAAGCGGCAAAGACCAAGGTCAGAGAAGAGAATTTGACGTGATTGCCGTTTGCGAAGGAATTTTCATTCTCAATGAAACCAAATCCTCCCCTGAAACCAGAGATGTGGACAAACTGGCCGCGTTTCTGGAGAGTGGCACGCTTTTTGACTATTTCCCTGAATATGAAGGATATCGAATCGTTCCCGTGTTCGCATCATTGTATATGGATGACAGCCTGATTGCCTACCTGACCCGGAAAAAGATTTATGCGTTGACCCTTAAAGAAGATACTATGGATATCGTGAATTTAGGCTTAGAAT
>JAWOGI010000168.1:0-6667 GCA_046496975.1 Desulfobacteraceae bacterium
TTGGGTCGTAGACGCGAAGCCAAGTCGAATTAGAGGCAGCCGGTCCGGGGTTTTGCCCGTAGCGGTTTTGAGCGGTAGCTGTGAGCATGGATGCTCTAAACAGCTGCCGCTCACCTCGGAGCAGCCCATGGACGGGCTGTGTGACTCGAAGAGGAGCCCTGGCTCCATGAGCGTAGGGCAAAACCCGGATCGGCTGCCGGCGCAACACGACCTTCATATAAAAGGAGAAGCAGACATGTTTGAAGTAATAGGCGAAAGAATCAACACCTCCAGGAAGAATGTCCAGAATGCCGTTGCAGAGAGGGATGCTGATTATATTGTCAATGATGTGGAAAAACAGCTGGCCGCCGGCGCCGATTATATCGATGTCAATGCCGGTGCCCGCATCGGGCATGAAACAGAGGATATGGAGTGGCTGCTCAACACCATTCAGCCCGTTGCCGCAAAACCCCTCTGTCTTGACAGTCCGGACCCCGCCGTCCTTGAAATGGCCTTTCAGATGGTGGAAAAGACGCCCATGGTCAATTCCATCAGCCTGGAAAAAGAGCGGTTTGAAGCAATGATGCCTTTTTTGCAGGATAAAACCTGTAAAATCATCGCCCTTTGCATGGACGATTCCGGCATGCCCACCTCTTCGGAAGATATTGTCAACAGGGCCGCAAGCCTTGTCAAAGAGCTTGAAAAAATCGGCTTTGAAACCTCGTCCGTCTACATTGATCCCCTTGTCCAGCCCATCAGCACGGATATCACCAAGGGCAACATGGTTTTAAACGCTGTCCGGGAGATCAAGAGACGTTTTCCGGAAGTCCATATCACAGGAGGGCTGTCCAACATCTCCTACGGTCTTCCCCAGCGGAAAATCATCAACAGGACCTTTGTGACCCTGATGATGGGAGCCGGCATGGATTCGGCCATCATCGATCCCCTCGATACGGCCATAATGGCATCCATTAAAACGGCGGACATGCTCACAGGCGGGGATGACTTCTGCATGAACTATCTCAAGGCCGTTCGAAGCGGGATGATCCAGGCCTAGATTAAGGACTGGGTTTTACGGCATAGAGGCCAAAGATAAATTAGGAGACAACGAATATGTGCGGGATCGTGGCCTATTTTGGAAGCGCGCCGGACAGTGTTGCAAGGCTTGTGACCGGCATGTCAGCCATCATCTATCGTGCTCCGGACAGCACCGGCATGGGCATGTTCGGCAATATTTCCCACTCCATTGTCCAGCGGAAAAACCTCGGCTCCGTTGCCGGACTGTTTGATGTGCTCCAGGACAATCCTTTCCATGAGAATCCTGACAAACCCATCCTGGATCTCTGGCAGACCGGCCATATGACCCGCTCTGACATGCAGGAAAAATTGATTGCCCACGAAGGCCTTTCCCCTGCGGTCCATGAAAAGCAGCAGGGTGAATCTGCCGAATACCCCTCCATTGAAGAGCTGGTCCGGGGAAGAGAGGGGGCTCCTGTGTCGGTATCACCGGGGTTCCCCGGCCGTCCCGATTCCCTGCCCGTTTTCAGGGTCAAATCCCGCAACGATCTGCGGTTTGTTGTCAGAACCATGGCCCACCAGTACAACCTCTCTTTTGTTGCCATCAAGGCGATTTTCCGAAGATTGCTCAAGCAGGGTATTGACCGGGAAGGAGAGTATCTTTTTGCCAGGGCAGATGCGTCGGATGTTTTAAATGTGTTTGACTATCTTTTTCAAAAGATATTTGAAGAGTTCCGGTACCACCAGCCGGCAAGGCAGAGTTACAAACGGGTGGACCTGAACCCCCATGCCAGAAAATATCTCTGGCATTTGCTAAAGCGAATGGAGATCACCATTCCTGAAGATTTTGATACCGACGGCATATTAAACCTGTTCAGGCTTCTTGATGCGGCCCTTGTTTCCAGGATTCCCCACGATTCCCTGCTGGAATCCAGACTTCAAGAGCTGCTGGACAGCGCCTTTGCCAACGCCGGCATGGCCGTCTCCCCGTCATGGCGCTCCCTCTATGCGGCGGAAAAGGCAGTGAACCTCTACGGCAGGGCAGCCGGGGCGGTCCTGGAATGGCTCCAGAAAAACGAGCTGCTCCAGGAGCTGTCTACGAGCCTCTACGCCAGAACGTCCAACGCCCTCTCCACCCCCTTTGGAATGACCGGCGGCCGGTGCCTGGATTTTATCATGCAGCCGGTGATTGCCCAGGGCCGGTGGGCGCTGCAGTCGTCGGTGACCCTGACCAATTCCCATCCCTTTACCGATGAGAAGTGCAAGCGGACCATCGCCCTCAACGGGCAGTTCTCCAGCGAGATCGAAGAGGAACTTTCCGATTTTTTAACCAGTGTGGCCTCTTTCTCCTTTCGAAGCAGCAACTCTTCCGAGTATTTTGCTCTGTTGTGGGGGTACTACTACAAGATTTTAAAGCAGGAAAAGGCCAGGTTCCAGGAGGTGAAGGACCAGGTCGAAAAGGGACTGGAAGCCTATGCCGTGGGCAGCAATTCCATCAATTACCAGATCTTCCGGCAGGTCCAGAACCGGTCGGACAGAGAGCTGGACGAGCTGGCCTTCATTGAGGCGGCCAAAAAATTCACCGGAAAAGGCGGTCAGATTGCCGCTGCCGGTATCAGCATTAAATCCTCGAGAACCCTTTACGCCGTCTCTTGCAACCGCCCCCTTTTTATTGTAAAACGCCGGTCAACCGACGATTTCATGGTGGTTTCCGACATAAACGCTGCCATGGGCCTTTTTCACCAGTCCATGATCATCGATGTGACCACAAAATATGAAACCCTGATCAAGGAGAAAGATGAGATCCTGCAGGGGCTGAAAGAGAGCGGCGCTTTGGCGGAAGAGGTGAAAAAGGCCGATAACGACTATGCACAGCGCATTGAAGAGGTGCTGTCTGTCTTTGCCGTGGAGGTTTACGCACTGGAGGGGGAAGAGGTGTTCGCCAGGATATCGACCTGTTTTCGAAACGGCGGGTTGATGCGGGAGATCAGGGTTTTTGACTTTAACGGCCGTATCCTCCACCGGATTGAACCCAAATCCATCAACCTGACCCCTCCCCATGTTCACAAGGATCTCGACAAATCCTTTTTTGAATCCCACCTGGAAGAGGTGCCAACCCTGCTGGAAAATCAGCTGGGGACAAAATTTCTCGAGGATGGCTCCTTCAACGGGTTTTTCATCAATGTCACCCCCATGAAGCGGAAATTCGGCAAAAAGATGAAAAACCTGGACAGGATTATTCTCGTCGGCATGGGCACCTCGAACCATGTTTCGATGTTTGCCGCAGGCTTTGCAAAAACCCTCCTTGACAAAGTCCAGGTGGTCTGCATCGAACCGGTGCAGGTGGACATGCTCAGCCGTTTGATAGAGCCGGAAAGGGATTTTGTGCTCCTGGTCAGCTGGAGCGCCACAACCGCCGAGATGGTAAAGATTGCCAGGGATCTCCTCTCCCTGAACGTTCTCTTTGCCGGGGTAACGGAAAAAACCTTTGGTGACATGGCCCTTGTTGCAAAAAAAAGCTGCGGCATTGTTCCTGTGATGAGCGGGGAGGAGGTCACCGTCCCTGCCGTGAAAAGCACCTTCTGTTCTGTTATGGCTGTGGATCTTTTCATGCTGTGGCTCTGTTTGGATCCCATGGAACTGGAACTGGACCAGACCGTTTCCGGCAGCATCAAACAGATCCCCGGGGTTATCCGGCAGGTGCTCTCGGATCCGGCGGTAAAACAGTGTGCTGAAAAATTGTCCGATCTCCATGCCGGTGCGGACATGTTCGTTGTCATCGATGCCCTCCACACCAGGGGATGCGGCCATGAAGCTGCCATGAAAATGGAAGAACTGACCTGGTCGATGATGGCAAAGGGAATTGACTACCGGGACATTGAAATGGACCTGGGTTACCTGCACAACGACAAAACATTCCTCATTGTCAATGCAACGGACCGGGAGAGAATCCTCGAGGCGGTGGAGGTGATGAGTTTTCTCGACAAGGAAGAGATACCCTTTTTTGCCGTCACCTACGAGGGCAGCCGGCTGGAAACCGTCGAACAGCTCAGCCATGGCAATCTCCTTGTGCTGCCCAAGTGTGAGGACTGTTTTCAACCCTTTGCCGACCTTGTTTTCTACTACATGCTGGCCTTTTACTCGGCAAGGGCAAGGGGCAGGAGGGCCGATGACTATCCCAGGAACCGGGCCAAATCCGTCACCACCTCACGGTCCGTTGTTCCGGCGGAATTCAGCCCGGCCGGCGAACTTTTCAATGTCAGGCACCGGGAGGAGCTCCTCTCCAATCTCCCTGTGCCGGCACTGGATGTAAAAACTGCCCTGGCCTGGGAGGAAAACCAGGGGTTTACCCGTCAGACAAGAGAGTATTTTTCCCTGATGAAACACCTTGCCGGGAAACTGGCCGGGGAAAATCCCCTGGATTGTTTTGTCTCTTATGAAGAACAGGCCCTGGAAATTTTTTCCCATGCCCTGTTTGACCGGGACCGGGATCTGGAACTGCTCTTCTTTCCCATGGACAACACCGCAGATGCAGCGGTTCGAAACACCGTTGGGAAATTGTTCCGGTTTCTTCCCTGCCGAATGCGGGTTTTCCACAGGGGGGAAGCCCTTGATTCCGTCAAGGGCGATGCCATTATCATGGCTGTGGCTTCCTTCAGCCAGAGCCTGCACTTTCCCAATGAACTTGACAGAGAAAACATCACTGATATTGCCTGGTTTGGCCCCAAAGCCATCGTGGAGGGAATGGAGGCAGAAGTCTTTTCCATGGGCCGGTTCATTGTCAACAGTGACTTTGAAAGGGTTGACGGCAGTGCATTGTATGCGGGGCTTGCCCTGATGCTCATCAAGGCGTGGCATTTCAGCGAGCCCGATAAGGCTGCTGACCTTGAAACCCATTTTAAACGAAGCGGACAGCTGATTGGCGACATTCTCAACGATACCGGTCTTGCCCGGGACGCCGCCAGGGTGATGGAGGCCAATGGTGCCTACCGAACCCTGCTCTACCTCTCTCCCCCCGACGGCACCGGGCTGGATTTCACGAAAAAATTTGACAAGGCAGGAAAGATCGCAACCAAAAACATCTTCTTTGGCGAGGCGGCCCACGGCTCCCTGGTCACCGTTGACAACCGGGTGGAGGAAAAATTCATCCAGCTGACCACCAGAAGCCATATGGTTGAAGAGCACGGCGCCGACAGGGTGACCGCATGGGAAAAAACCTACATGAACGGTGAGAACATTGACGCCTACCTTGAAAACCTTACCAACGATCTTGCCTCCCGGGTGGAATCCCCTTTTTTTGCAGAAGGGTTGTGGTACCTGCCCCTGCTGAAACCAGGGTACCCTGCCTCCGAAGACAACCTCATTGTTGTGGATGCCACCAGTGAACGGTATTTTGACCAGGCAGCCGACGACCTTGCCGTGTTCGGGTGCCGGCATGCAAGACTCATCGTCATTACCCAGGAGGCATTCCTGGGGGTGCCGGAAAAACGGTCCATCCAGAAATTTCCCCTGGCAGGCATGCTGAAGATCCCCTCTTTCACAGCAAAGGGGCAGAGTATTCCCGTATCCGATCTCCACCTGCCCTTTGCAGTTGTCCTGGTGTCGGCTGCCATGGCAGGCATGGAAAATCTTCGCACCACCGTTTCCCCACAGCAATGAGCCCCAACAACTCAAATTTTTTTACCACGAAGAGCACGAAGATGACCCTTCTTCGTGCTCTTCGTGGGGTGGGGTCAGGCTTCGGTTATTGCGCTTTTGTTTAAATTTGCCTTTAAACAGAGGCCGTTGTCAAAAGCGTAATAACCGAAGCCCGACCCCGTTGACGACCTGCATCGGACTTGGCTCCGCGTCTACGACCCATACTACGTTGTGACCGATTCCATGACCATGGACCTGCCATGCCCGTTATTAGAATTGCTGATTGCCGGAGAGCAGGTTTGACTTTTCTGGGAAATCGGGTTAAAAAGCAGTCTGGGTTTTTTACGTTTAGAAAGTGAAATAATGCGGCGATGACCGGCACCGTCGGTTGTTGCCATGGATTGGAAATAAATTGTGTAACCAAGGAGGTTAACGGCAATGGGCTTTTTTTTTAGAAGCAGTATGAAAATTGGTTTTATCCTGGCCATGTCCGTACTGGTTTCCGGCTGTGCCGGCGCCATGAAAGGCAAATCAGAATCAAACAAGCCAAAAAGCAGGGAGGCCACTGCTGTTTACTACGATTTTGATGATATCCTCATACCAAAGGAGCTCAAGGTGGTTGACGACGCCACCGTTGTGGTGAGCACCCCGGGATACACCTCGGGTATTATCACCCTCAAGGGCAGGGTGGAAAAGCGCTCTCTGCACAATTTCTTCACCAACAACATGCTCAAGGACAACTGGTCCATTGTCAGCCAGATCAAGTCCCCGGTTTCCACCATCATGGTGTTTCAGAAGAGTTCCAGGTGGTCTGTGATCACCATCCGGGAACAGAACATGTACACCTATGTGGAGGCCGGCGTGGCACCGACCCTGGAGACGATTCCCTCCTCCTCCTCCGGTGAAAACGAGCAGGATCTTTTTAACTGATATAACGGCCACGGGCCGATCTGAAAACATATAATGAAAGCCGTCGGCCGTCAGTAAGCAGCAGGTATCTATTGGAAGCTGATAACTGATTGCTGAAGGCTGA
>JAWOGI010000170.1:0-8545 GCA_046496975.1 Desulfobacteraceae bacterium
TCTCAAGAACCTATGGATCAAAGACGAGGGCATTATCCCCACCGGTACATTCAAGGCGAGGGGTCTCGGAATGGCCATAAGTAAAGCAAAAGAACTGGGCATCAAAAGCGTAGCTCTACCCTCAGCTGGGAACGCTGCAGGGGCCATGGCTGCGTATGGAGCAAGAGCCGGTATGAAGGTCTACGTATTCATGCCCAAGGATGCTCCCAAGGTTAACATGGTGGAGTGCCAGGTGGTGGGAGCCAAAGTGGTGCTTGTTGATGGGCTCATCACTGACGCGGGTAAATTAGTGAAAGAAGGCATGGATGAGATGCAGTGGTTTAACGTAGCCACACTTGGAGAACCCTACAGGGTTGAGGGTAAGAAAACCATGGGAATAGAGGTAGCTGAACAGATGGACTGGAAGCTACCTGATGTAATCATCTACCCCACAGGCGGCGGAACCGGGATAATAGGTATGTGGAAGGTATTCGATGAGTTGGAGGAGCTGGGATGGATAGGCAGCGAGCGGCCGAGAATGGTCTCTGTACAAGCGGAAGGCTGTGCACCAATAGTTAAGGCCTATAAAGAAGGAGCAGATGAATCCAGATTCTTTGAGGACGCGGAGACCAAAGCAGCTGGGTTAAGAGTACCCAAAGCCCTGGGAGACTTCTTGGTGTTGAACGCTGCCCGTGAGAGCCGGGGGGAGTGCATAGCAGTCAGCGATGAAGAGATCATGGAAGGTGTATCCGACATAGGTAAACATGAGGGAATGTTCGTCTGCCCCGAGGGAGCAGCCACCTATGCGGCTCTCAGAAAGATGCTGGACCAGGGCTCAGTGGATAAGACTGACAAAGTAGTCCTATTCAACACTGGAAGCGGGCTAAAGTATACGGATCTATTCCCAGTTGATGCACCTATAGTTGACCCCGGAAAAACCTTTGACTATAACCGCCTAAAGTAGCTTCTTTTCAAAACCTTTTTCCCTTTAATCTACTACCCCATAGAGATTTCCATGAGGGGAGCAGAGGCTTTCGCACCCGGTCACTTGACAGGTTTATTCCAGATATGTACTATGGGAGATGATCCATTGTATTGGGGTGCACGGGGGTCCGGTGTTAGTATAACCCGTGGCGTTCATACCCGTGTAGAGGTTGAGTCCTCCACTAGGATGAGTGAAGAGATCTACATTAACGATGAGCTTATGATAGACGCATATGTCAGCGAGACCGTATTATCAAAATACAGGCAGTATTTGTCAGAGCCCTTCAAGATAATTGTTCATCATAGTATTGACACACCTATTACCGCTGGCTTCGGAAGCAGCGGAGGTGGAGCCCTAAGCCTTAGCCTAGCCCTTAATGAAGCCCTTGAATTAAGGTTAGACCCCATTGACGCTGCTCAGATAGCTCACATCGCCGAGATCGAGTGCAAGACAGGTCTCGGCAGCGTTTTCGCGGCGGTGGATGGGGGGTTTGGTGTACTCTATGAGCCGGGTGCGCCTGGTATTGGTAAAGCAAAACTAATGGAGGACACCAGCGACTTGGTTGTAATCTATATTTACTATGGGCAGATTCACACCAAGAAGGCTCTATCAGATCAGGGACTGGTGAATAAGATCAACCGGTTTGGGGGTGAATACGTTGATGAATTATACAAGGAACTAACCCCTGAGAGGTTTATGTATTTTAGCCGGAGATTTACAGATCACATCGGTTTAGCTACAAAGAGAATAAAGGATGTTTTCAGGGAGATGGATCAACATAACCTTACCTTTACCATGGCTAATTTCGGTGAGGTAGCTTTCACGGTCCAATACGAGGAAAAGGCCGAGGAAGTGTTGAGGCTATTGGCAGGAATAGGTGAGGATCCTGTTGTCTGCTCTGTTGATGAACGTGGAACGGCCCTGCTTTAAACCTATTATAAAATATCTCGGCTAAATTTTTACGTGATAAAGATGTTTAAAGCCTTGCGGAGATAAGTAGCTCAGTGATATAATGAGACATGCTTACGGGTCTCGGTACTTTCCGGCTCATCTCTAGGAAATGGTCGAAGCTGTTTGCCTCAAAGACCCATACATAGTTCCACTTCGCATTCATGCTACCGTAGAGCCCTTCATGTTCTACTCCTGTATCAATGCAACTCTTCTGCATCTTCTTATCGTGTTCTTTAAGCTCCTTTCTTGTGCCCGTCCAGTCGAAGTATAGTAGGATTTTCATCCTTCGTCTTCCAAACGATCCCGAGGTGCAATATATCCTTATCGATTCTTTTTAACGAAAAGTGGGTAAACACTGGTTATTGGGTGATCAAAATAAATATTAGCCCAAAGAGACCCCTTCAATAGTTGTTAGTGATAACATGATTAATCCTTTTGATAAACCGACAATCGAGAGCAGACTCAGTAAGAGGGGTGTAAAGTGGCACAGGGACCCAGAGGATGTTATACCCCTCTGGCTCGCTGACCAGGACTATCCACTATGCCCTGAGCTGAAAGATACTCTCCGTGAAGTCGTCGAGGAAGAATTCACTGTATATGCATCAGACTTACCGGCACGTGAGGCCCTAAAGGAGAAGATCAAGCGAGTTAACAATATCGATGTCCCGGTTGAGCAGATAATGCTCACTCAGGGAGTAATTCCCGGTATGTGGCTGGCGGCTATGCACGCATGTAGGCCAGGGGACGAGATGATCGTGACCGACCCCATGTATTTCCCCTTCTTCACGATAGCTGATGTGGCTCAGACGAGGAAGGTCTACTGGAAGCTTGACTCTTCACTGCCGGTTCTGATTCTGGTCAAGAAATCGTGATACTCGGTAAACTCTTGGTTCCATTGCTTTGCGTATCGGGCAAATTCCAGGGCCGTGTTCTTGTCGGCCCCCTTCTCTTTGAGCATGGCGGGCAGCCGATCCGGGTTTTCTGTTATCATTGCCTGGATGTCGGCGGGGTCAAGATCCATGTCGAGACTGTTCACCATTGATGCCATGCGGTTTGTCAGGGTCCGGGAAGAGACGGGGATTTTCAGCCACTGGGCCATGGCGGTGAATTTCTCTTCAGCCGGTTTCTCCTGGGTGGAAAAGAGGGTGTTTTTTCTGAGAAAAGCGGTCCATGCCGTGTCGATAAACCCGGACAGCCCGGAGAGGTTGGAACCGATGAGAAAATGAACGTCTGCGGCCAGGTCGTTGACGATGATGTCGGCAAACATCCTGGACCGTGTTATCCTGTCGGCCCGGTTGTTGACCAGGGTACTGATCACCGTGCCAGGCTCTTTTTCAGCTGTGTGGGAGGCGAATCCCATTCTCTGCCAGTTGCTCATGGTGGCGAATCGTTCGTTGGCTGACATGCCGTTGACAAATTCCAGCCTCCGCTGCTTGATGGGGGCCTGAGGGAACACTTTTAAAGCGCCAATGTCCGGCACCACCCGGTCAGCCATCTCCCTCAGGGCGAAATCCAAATCAATCCCCACTGTCTCTGCCATTCTCAAAACCAGGGCCACATTGCTGGGATGCTCTTCATAGGGAAAACGGCCGAGAACATCCGGTGTCAGCAGCCCGGCTTCAAGCCAGCCGGTACATTCTATCCGGGTTTTTCTGGTTCGCGCAGCTTCTGTCAAAATCGGTGTCATCTCCTCTTCCGATGTGATCAGGGTGGCTTTTTCAGGAATAAAATTGGTCATGACCTGGGGAATGTTGATGCCCGCCGGTCCCTGGATGTCCTCATGGTCCGGGTAGGTGTTGGTGATGGTGGAGATGTCGTCCCGGGTCCAGTGCTTCTGGAGAATCGAGACAAAAGAAGGGGTCAGTGCCATGCACTCCCACAAAAAGATCTTTGCCTTCAATGCCGCGGTCATGCATATCAGGTGGTGGTGCTCCCAGATGGTGGCCTTGTCATAGGGGCGGAACAGAAACATCTCCCTTGTCCTGCCAAATGGAAAGGCGTGGAGGAACATCGCCTCACAGCCCGTTGTCTTGTTGACAAAACCGTGGCCCACCGCTTCAAACACGGCGGCTTTCAGCCGTTCCACACCGGATTTTCCCCTGGTTCCCCATCCGCCGATGACAAGCCGGATTTTTTTTCTGGCCCTGACAACCCTGCGGCTGTAGACCAGGTGTTTGTACAGGAAAATCAGCAGCAAAAGCCCGGCAAACAGGCCAAGTTCGTACAGTGTGTTTTCATAGGCCGAAAAAAAATAGTGCTTTATCTGGCGGATCAGGTCCGGGGAGAGCAGGGGAAGGGTCGCCGGGAAAAACCGTGAGACAGAAGGGTCCTTGTCCTTCGTTTCAAAGACCGGAGTTTCAAATCCCGAAAAGAGGACTCTGAACCCGAGTTTCTCCATGGCAGTGATGTATCCATCCGGCCTGGACTGGTCTCCTTCGTGCCAGTTGCGAAGTTCGGCATAGTGCCTGAACCGGAAGGTCAGCGCCAGCCAGGCCCCAAGGGATGCCAAAAGAGAAGCTGGCGGAGCGATCTCTGTTGTGCCTTCCGGGGTGAAGATCTTGACAGGTTTCCTTGAAAAGAGTTGTTTTGCACAGCATGCAAATTCATCCACCAGGGGAAGGTAGGGCCGCCAGCCCGATTCCGTGTCAAAATAGAGGGGTTCGCCGGGCACCTTTGTCTGTGTCAGTTCACTGCCCGTTGCCGACGGCGCCCTGAGCAGGGAGGTGAAGTTTCTGCCGGTGAGGTGGCTGAACCCCTGGCGCTTGTCCGGCGAAGGGGTGGTTATCTCATGGAGAAACCGCCAGAACCGGAAGCCGAAGGCGTCTCCCCTGAAAAGTTGCGGCCTTATGATGCCCCTGCGGATGCCAAGACTGAAATCGCTGCCGGCAACAAGGGAAAGCACCCGGCCTGCTGTCTCGTCGTCAAGGCCGGCAAGCCATGCCCTGGGGAAACGCCGGCTCTTCCCCGGTTTTATTCGTGGAATGAAAGCCTCGATTTTTTCTTTAAAGTCAACGGCCTCTTCATTGGTTTGAAGGAGCAGGGTCTCTCTGGCAGCGGCTGCCCAGCGTCGTACGGAAAGCACCTCAGAGGTCTGGTGGAGGTCAATGATCAGGGGCAGCTGTTTTTGCAGAAACGACATGGCCTCCTGGTGGAGGCCTGCTGTGTTCAGTTCAAGGGTGATCTCGTGTACGGTTTTCAGTCCGGTGCGGAGCACAAAAGGCGTTTTTTCCAGGGAAAAATGGTCGGCAAAAAGGGTTGATACCGTTGCGGCGTGCCCGGTGAGGAACTCCCTGAAGGCGCCGATCTCCACGATGGCGGCAGCCCTGACCTGGTAAACAGGGTCCTTGAGCATGATGTGCCCCAGCCAGGCGATGATATCCATGTTGGTGGTGTTATCATCATCTTTGGAGCCCCCGGGGTGCTGTTCCACCAGGTACTGGATGAGAAGCCTCGGTACAACCTGCCGGACATGGGGACTGATATCCCTTGAAATGGTGGGAATGAAGCGTTTGATCTCTTTTTCCCTGTGGGTGTGGTTCCCGAGGAGCAGCACTGTTTTTCTGCGGATAAAGAGGTCGTCCCCTGCTGTTGGACGGAAAAGCCGCTGGTTGGCCGCCCGGAGAAACGAGTCGGGATCCAAAACGGAGAGCAGCGACAGGGCTGCGTTCTGGATGGAGACCGGCTGGCGGGTATCCAGGGATGCCCGGTATATGAAGGTGATGATGCTCTCTTCAATGTGGCGCTGGATCAACTCCCTGGAGAGGGAATGCATCATCCGGGCCAGGCAGTGGAAGGTGCCGGTCCGGACACGGTCGTCGCCGGTATAGGCCAGCAGGGGCTTCAATGTCCTGTCAAAGGCCACCAGGTCGAGAATTAGCTCCCTGCCGCTCTCCTGGGGCAGAGCATCCAGGGCCCTGGCGCCCAACTCTCCGAGCCGGTTCAAAAGAAACACCAGGCGGTACTCTTTTTCTGAAATCCTGCGGCAAGAGCGTTCAATCACCGCATCAAAGCCAAACCATCGTTTCAGGGCCTTTCGGTCCTGGCGAAGGGCTTTTCCCGATGCCCCCAGTTCAGCGGCAAACTGCAGGATCAGCTGATTTTTTTCATGGTCGCTGCTTGACGATGCAAACTGCTGTCTGAAGCGGTCCTGGCGGGAGTGCAGCTGCTGTATGGCGGTCAGTTCCCCGGGAATCGTTTCGGCGAAAAATTCCACCGCCATGGCCACAAGCCGCTGCTCCCCGGAAGCTGAGGCCATTGCTTTTGCCGTTTTTCCTTTTTTCATCAAAAGCAGGCCGGCTTCATCGATCTTTTCCCGGAACAGCCGGCACTCCAGCTGTGAAAGACCCGTCTCCAGCAAGGCTGTTATTTTCTTTTTTGTCACTCTCATCTATTCCTTTGCAGCAATGACCGCGGCGACCGCAGTTTCAGGACGGCGTTGTTCTTTTCCCCGGGGAGGGTCCGGCGGTGTATGGGATAAAAATCAAGATCCCCCGGCCGTATGTCCTTCAATCCCCTGCCCCGGCTGAAAAACCAGGAGAGGGAAAAGATCGCCTGGTAATCCCCGTTGTCCATATCCCCGGTGAAGTCAATTCCCATGCTTAGCCTCTGCTGGTCCCGCATCCAGTGATGCCAGGCAAGTTCAAGATCCACGAGATTTCTCGTGCTGCTGTTCTCCCGGTCCTGGTCGGCAAAATACCGTGCATGGCGGTATTGCAGGTTTACCTGGAACTCTCCCAGCAGCTGCTTGACCCCTGCCTGAAGTTTTACATTGTCCGGATCGAAAAGGTTGCTGCTTTCGTTGCTGTTGATCTCTCCTTTAACATGAAAGAGGGTGTCCAGCCACGGGGAGAAGGCCGCATAGTCGGACAGTCCCATGCCTGCCCGGTGGTTTTTCTTGTACGAAGTGAAGATCTGTCGGTCCAGGGTGTCACCGGGGTACTGGTTTTCATCTTCCACGCTGAGCACCCTTCCAAAGAGAAAGAGGGAGGGGATATGATAGAATTTGGTGGTGAAATCTCTTTTCTGGAAAAATCTGGCCTTGAAACGCCCGCTGTACTCCCTGGAGAAATGGCTGTCTGCATCAAAAGTGTCTGCCTCTGGATTCTGCATGTAAAGGCTGGCTCTGAGGTTTATGTCCAGGGGGATCCTGTCCGGATAAAAATAGAAATCTTCCTCTATCCCGGCAACCGGCCCCCCGTTGTCCCGGAAGCGTTCCAGGACGGTGGTGGTAAAATAGGAATCCCCCGGAACAGCCGTGTCAAGGCACTCCCGGCCGTTATGCCAGTGGTGGGAGACAGAGAACTCAACGGTCCGGGGGTTGTGCTCACTCTTTTGATCGGTTGCCGGCGGATCATCATCAATGGCAGTTGATCGGCGGGCCTTCCCGGTGACGGACCAGGTGCCGTCTTCCTGGGTGCCCAGGGGGTAGGCATCACAGAAGCGGACCTCTTTTACCGGATAGTCCGGGGCGATTTGCAGATACGGTTCGGGCAGCTGATCGTAGGGGACCGTGACCGGTCGGTTTTTTTGGGGCTGGTCAGGAGCATGTTTCAGAACACGTCTGTGGAGCCGGAACAGCGCTTCGGTCTCATCCGGGCCCGGCGCCAGTACCAGCTGCTGCCATCCGGGCTGGATGTACCGGTACCCCACCACCGTTTCCGAGTCTTTGCGGCGGTCAATGCGCACCCAGGCAGGGCCCTTTACCCTGGCCCTGACCGGTTCAGACGAAGTGGCAACGTAGAAAAACCGCCTGGGACCCGGCTCCTGCCGGATGGGGGTGAAGGCGGTTTGTGTGGTGTTGCCTGCAGGTCTCTTTCGATACTTCACCGCCGGAGCAGAGCATTTGCCTTGAAAGGTGCTTTTGTTCTCTGGTCTTTCCCGGAAAAGTGCCTTTAAAAACTGGTTGGGATATCGGTGAACAAAGCCCGTGGTGATTTTGTGGTTCCCCTTGGGAATTTGGCAGGTAAAGCTCACACGGGGGGTTTTTGAGGAGAGGGTGGCGGTTGTCCGGGGCAGGTCGTCAACCTGGTAAAAAATTGTCACCGGGGCCGGTTCCATCAGGGGCAGATCCATGAGGGTGACCGTTCCTTCCACTGACACCGGTTTTGGATTGTTCATGGAGAGCACCAGGTCATCATCACCGGTGACAATCCTCTCCTGGGGAGCGTTTTCGCCGGGGGAAAGAGAAGAAGAGTTTTGGGGCCCAAACCGGTTAAGCCGGGGAAGCAGGGCCTTCCTGACCCGCAGGGACGGAGCTTCCGGCTGCCATGATTCCAGGGGGAAAAACCGCAGCCCGCTGTCCGCCTTTACCATGGCCATGGCCTCCCATGTGGTTTTTGCCGAGATGCGATGCAGCAGTGATCCAAGCTCCGGCAGGTCTGGATGCTTGGAGAAGAGCCTGCGGGCTTCTGCTTCGGCCTGGACCCTCATGGCGGGGGTGGTTTCCGCTTCCAGGACCAGGGAAGCCATCTTGTTGAAAATTACCCCAGGGGACTGACCGTTCCGATCCCCCATGGAACCCTCCTCCCCTCCGGCTTCGGCCCGGGATGGCAGTCGTTTCCCCTCTCTCTTTTCCATGGCAGCGGCAGGATCCTTGCCGGTACTGGTGGCATTGGCATGGGGGAAGATGGC
>JAWOGI010000307.1:0-3363 GCA_046496975.1 Desulfobacteraceae bacterium
GGCTCCATCCCATCTCGTCCAGGGTGGAAAGGGAGATCTCCTCCATGGTTTCGGCACCGGGAAGGCCGCTGTACAGCACCGTATCGCTGTGCATCCACTGCCTGGCAAGGATCGATCCCGTGGCTGCCAGGGATATGGCATTTTCATTTTCATGGTGGGGAAACACCAGCTCTTTTCCCCCGGTGTGGATATCAAAGGCTTCCCCCAGATACTTCATGGAAATGGCAGCACACTGGAGGTGAAGGGAGGGACGGACATTGCCCCATTGGGTCTTGATGCAGACCCCCCTTTTCAGCTCGGCCAGCCGCACCCGCTTGAGCAGGGTGAAATCCCTGGGATTGTCCTTTTCATAATCGTCAAGATCAACAGTGGCCCCGATGCGGATCTTGTTGATGTCCACATTGGAAAGCATGCCGTAACCGGCCTGGGACGAGAGATCAAAATAGAGGGACCTGAGTTTTTCATAGGCCGCCCCTTTTTTCACAAGGGTGTCGGCAAGGGCCGTCATATCATCGACATGCTCTGACACGAGGGGGTATTGCTGGGCTTTTCGGATGCCCAGCCGGTCAAGGTCCTCTTTAAAGGCCCGAATCTGTTCGCCGGTGAACTCTTCAATGGATTGCCCTGTTTTTTCGGAAGCCTGGATGGTCTTGTCATCGAGATCGGTGATGTTGACAATATGGTTCACCGACAAGCCGGAAAACTCCAGGTACCTGCAGAGCAGATCCGCTGACACCATTCGCCGCATCTGGCCGGGATCCATCCGCTTGTGGGCCGTGGGACCGCAGGTGTACACCGAAGCCCTGCCCTGGACAGCGGGCTGGAAAAGCTCTCGTTTCCGTGTAAGGGTATTGTAAAGCCGCAGAAGAACATTGTCCCGGACCGTAAAAAGCGGGGTGGAGAGGTATCGTTCACCACTGTCCGGAAAAATCACCACCAGGGTGCCGGAAATCATCCGTTCGGCCTCTTTCAAGGCCACGGCCATGGCAGCACCGCTGCTCATGCCCACAAACAGCCCCTCTTCCCTTGCCAGCCGCCTTGCCGTTTCAAAGGCCCGGCCATCCTCCACATTGATCTTTTCGGCCAATTTTTTTTTATCAAAGATATCGGGAACATAAGACTCTTTCATGTTTTTGAGTCCCTGGATGCCGTGGCCGAGATAGGGTTCCGCTCCGATAACCCGAACGGCGCTGTCAAGTTCCCTGAACCTTCGGGCCAGCCCCATGAGGGTGCCGCTGGTGCCCAAAGTGGCCACAACAGAATTCACCTGGTGACCGGTCTGTTCCCAGATCTCCATGGCCGTTGTCCGGTAGTGGGCCTTCCAGTTGGCGTGGTTGTTGTACTGATCCGTCATAAAATAGTGATCGGGGTTTTCCCTGGCCAGCCGGTAAGCCTCTTCAATGGCGCCGTCCGACCCGAGGTGCCCCGGGGTCAGCATAATTTGGGCCCCCCTGGCCTGGAGTATCTTTTTCCGCTCCTCGCTGGCAGATTCCGACATGGTGAGAACAAGGGGGTACCCCTTGACCGAACAGATCATCGCCAGGCCGATGCCGGTATTTCCGCTGGTGGCCTCGATAACGGTCTTGCCCCTGGTGAGCAGCCCCTTTTTTTCCCCGTCCTCGATCATGGAAAGGGCCGCCCTGTCCTTGATGGAGCCCCCGGGGTTCATATATTCAAGTTTTGCCAGGATTTTAACACCGGGAAAGGGATTGATCCTTTTTATTTCAACAACCGGGGTGTTTCCAATACAATCAAGAATCGAGCTCATTGTTTTCCTTTTCTTCTCTTCAGATGGCCAGTTTCTGTTGAATCCCGGAAACGATCTGCTGAAAAACCGCTTCCCTCTCCTGGGACGCATCCACAACCCAAAAGCGCTGTTTTTCCTTGCGGGCAAGGTCCAGATATCCTTTTCTCACTTTTTTGTGGAAGTCGATCTTTTCCTGCTCAAACCGGGTTTCCCTGCCTGATCTCTGCCCCTTCCTCACAGCGGCAAATGTCCTTTCAAGCCCTGTTTTTGGCTCCAGGTCAAAGAGAAGGATCAGATCCGGCTGAAGATCCTTGACAACAATACCATGGATCTTTTCGATCAACTCCGGATCAAGCCCCCGGGCCGCGCCCTGGTACACAACAGTTGCATCGGCAAACCTGTCGCACACAACAACCTTTCCCGCCTCAAGGGAGGGCACCACAATCTCGGCCAGGTGCTGGGCCCGGTCTGCTCCGTAGAGGAGAAGCTCGCACATGGGCGCCATGCCTGCATTATCCGGGTCCAGGAGAATGGCCCGTATTTTTCTGCCCACATCGGTATCACCAGGCTCCCTGGTTACAACGGTATCATACCCTGCATCATTGAAAAAGCCTGCAATTTTTTCCAGCTGAGATGTCTTGCCGGAGCCTTCTATTCCTTCAAGGGTGATAAACATATTTTTACACTCACTTCCTCTTTCCCGGACCAGGGCTTGGTCATAACATCGGCCAATCATCACATTTGGCGGACCAACGGGGTCAGGCTTTTGTTATTGACGTTATTGGACAGAAAAGCACAGTCAAACCATAAAGCACACGATAATGTTAATAACGAAAAGGTGACCCCATCCCAGGGTGGCCGATGTTATGACCAAGCCCCCCGGACCATTGTTGCAGTATATAATTAGAATTGTCGTTCCACTTGACTTTTCATTGCTAAAATGGCTTTATACAGTAAATTTTTAAAGTGTGCAAATTGCAAATTCGGCAATCCCGATTTCGAGCCGGGAGGTGTTTCTCACTGCCCATGTGGCCTTGATCATATACTTGTCCATCGAAGGCCGGCGAAACCATGATCAAGGCCCCCAGAATTTATCAGTTTTAATGGAAAGAGAGATTGGATTTTTTTAAACAGAGAAATTACCGCAGATTGGTTTCAGCAGCGGTCATCATCACCATGGTGATGCTTGCCCGGCCGGCTGCCGCCCTGGAAAAAGCCGGCACACCGGTGGAGTGGCACATCTCTGCTGCAACAGCCACCTTTGATCAGGCAAGGGATCTCTATATTGCCCGGGGGGATGTGGTCATCACCGGGGGGGAAACCCGACTGGAAGCGGATTATGTGGAATTCAGCAACCGGACAAAACAGGCCCATGCCACCGGCGGGGTTCTGCTCATCGCCGGGGAGGATGTGGTCACCTGTCGGGCACTGGATATAAATCTGGCTGCCGAAACCGGCACCATTTACAATGGGACCCTTTTTGTTGAGAAAAACAATTTTTACATCAAAGGCGAGACCATCAAAAAAACCGGGGAAAAAACCTACCAGGCCGACAGAGCCTCTGTGACCTCCTGCCCCGGGGAAAATCCCGACTGGAAAATATCCGGCAGAGACAT
>JAWOGI010000353.1:0-4736 GCA_046496975.1 Desulfobacteraceae bacterium
GTCGTGAAGAATCTGTCACCGTCCCCTCCCTTTTTTTATAAGAAACGCTCGATAGAGCCTTGCCGTTGGCGGCGTTTCAATTTTCGTTGTGGCCGATTCCATGACCATGGGCCGGCCATGCCGGTTTATATGAAAGTCGTGTAATCCCGGCAGCCGATTCGGGGTATTGCCCTACGCTCATGGAGCCAGGGCTCCTCTTCGAGTCACGCAGCCCGTCCATGGGCTGCTCCGAGGTGAGCGGCAGCTGTTTAGAGCATCCATGCTCACAGCTACCGCTCAAAACCGCTACGGGCAAAACCCCGAACCGGCTGCCTCTGCATCGGACTTGGCTCCGCGTCTACGACCCATGGTTTGTTGTGAGCACGCTGTTCATGGTTGTGCTAAGAAAAAAAGCAAATTACATGCCAACAACGGCTTAGATTTATTTTACAACGCGACACGTTACCAAAAAAGGCGGTGCCGATGATCCCGTCTCATCCAACCCGCCCCTCTCTCTGCGCCCCATTCTTTCTGATGGGGAGTGTCAGCCTGTTTCCAGTTTCTTGTACTCGTTGAGCTTGTTCCTCAGGGTCCTGACGCTGATGCCGAGGATCTTTGCCGCGTGGGTCCGGTTGCCCTCCGTGCTGTCCAGGGTATGAAAAATCATCTTCTCTTCCATCTCTTTCAATGATCCCGGCGCCATGTCGGAAAATTCTTCCCGGGGAGTGTCTTCCCCCTCATCCCTGGCACTGCTGCCCTCCATGAAAAGGTCTTTCTTCTCTATCCACTCCCCGTCACACAGGAGAACGGCCCGGTGGAGAATATTTTCAAGCTCCCTGACATTGCCTTCAAACTTTCTGGAACCGAGGAATTCCAGGGCCTCGTCTGTCATCCCTTTGACGCTGCGTGCGTCAATACGATTGTACTTTTTGATGAAAAAAGTGCTCAGGAGGGGCAAATCTCCAAGCCGCTCCCTCAGGGGAGGAATGACAAGGGGAATGGTGTTCAACCGGTAGTAGAGATCCTGCCTGAACTCTCCGTTGTCCATGGAGGTTTTCACATCCCGGTTGGTGGTGGCAATGATCCGTGCATTGACCGCCACGGGCCGGGTGCCGCCCACCAGATCAACCACGCCCTCCTGGAGAACCCTCAGCAGCTTTGCCTGGAGATGGAGCTGCATCTCTGTTATTTCGTCCAGAAAAAGGGTGCCGTCTTGGGCCAGCTCGAACTTCCCGGCCTTTCTCGACACCGCCCCGGTAAACGCTCCCTTTTCATGGCCGAACAGTTCACTTTCCAGCAGCGCTTCGGGCAGGGCCGCACAATTGACCGCAACAAAGGGCATTGCTTTTCGATGGCTCTTTTCATGGAGACACCTGGCAAAAAGCTCCTTGCCCGTGCCACTCTCCCCCTGGATCAGCACCGAGGCGCTGGAATCTGCCACCCGGAGGGCCATATCAAGCAGTTTCTGCATCCCCCGATCTTTTGTAATGATCTCAACGGGCTTTTTTCCGGCAGGTGCCGCGCCTTTTCGGCCATGGTCAGTTTTTTTTGAGGCAAACACTTTTTTAACCCACAACTCCAGCTGTTCCTGCTTCAAAGGCTTGACAATGAAATCCAGGGCACCATGCCTTATCAGTTCCACAGCCTCCTCCACCAGGGGAGTTTTTGAAACAAAGAGAAGCTCGGTTTCCCCCCTGTTCTGTTTTATTTTTTCCAGGAGATCCATCCCTGAAAAACCAGGAACACCAATATCGGCAATCACCATGCCATACTCTGCTTTCGAGCAGGCAGCCTCTGCCTGGGAACCGTCCATCACCGAGTTGACATGGCACCCAAGATTTTCAAGAGACTCAGCAAGCTGCATCCGCTCCCTGGGATTGTCCTGGACAATCAGAACCTTGTCTGCCGGCATACGCGTCTACCTTTGTACTTCATGAATTTTTCACCTTTTCGGCCAGATCGAGGGTGGCCAGACGTTCCTTTGCAAGCCGTGCCCAGACCGAGTCGTCGGAAGCGGCAACGTTTTCAAAGGCCTTTTTTGCCTTTTCCAGAACATTGGCCTTCTGGTATGCATCGCCCACGGCAAATTCAATGTCGTTTTTGTTCAAATTTCCGGAAAATTTCAATGCCACGGTAAACGCCTCGGCCCCTTTCACATAAATCTCCTGCTCGATGTAGGACCGGCCAAGATCCCTGTAGATGGAGGAGAGCAGTGAATAATGGGTTCCCGAAGCGGCGGCGATCTTTTGTGCAGCCAGATCAAGGGTCTCTGATGCCCTGGCCCATTGCTCTTCCTGTGCATGCACCCTTGCTTTTTCCACCAATATTTTTCCTTTTTCAAGATTCTCCTCTTCGGCCCGATAGGCCAGGTCGAACTGATCAGCAGCCTTGCCGTAAGCGCTTTTTTCCATGAAAATACCGCCCATGCGCACACGGACCCCGGGCACCCTTGGACCATCGGGGAACCGCCGGGCATACCCGTTTAAAATCTTCAAGGCGTCGTCATCCCGTCCGGATTCGTCCATGGCAACCCCCAGGCCAAAGAGCAATCCGGCCGGCCGCTGGTTTCGCTTGTACAGCTTGTAGGCTTTTATCAACTGGTTAAAGGCCTGTTCATGGAGCTCCGCTGCCAGGTAGGCAAGGCCCACCTGCAAGAAAATTTTTCGGCTCTCTATCCTGTTGATCATAACCTGTTCCGCCTCGTACCGCTGGAGTATGTCCGGGTAGTTGTCCGATTCCAGCTGTCCTTCAAAAAGGGATTCATAGGCCTTCTTCATGAGCTGCACTGCCTTGTACCGCAAGCCCCTTGGATGGGTGGCCAAAAGGTTTTCAATCTCGTTGATGCATTTTTCATACTCACCGGATTTGTCATAAATCTCGGCAAGCCTCATCATGGCCACGCTGGCAAGCCGGTGATCGGGATAATCCCGCTTGATCATGTTGTAGATTTTCTGCTGCTCCTCCTGGTTTTCGAGATACCTTGCAAGGCCCATGGAGCTTGCAAGAAACCCTTCCGAACCGGGAAATTCTTCTCTGACAAAGCGGTACATCCGCATGGCCTTGTCAAAACGCTCTTCCACGGCATAGGTGTCGCCGATACGGCTGAGGATCATGTCTTTTCCTTCAACCTCTGGAAAGAGGTTGCACACCCGCGCCAGATTTTTACGGGCAGGAGCACTCCTGCCAAGCTTGAGGTTGGCGTTGCCGATGGCCAAAAGCAGCTCCGGCGAGTCGTAGACCTTTTCCGGATTCTCCTTAACAAGACGGGAAAGAATGTTCAGAGAATCGATGTAGTGGCGTTTTTTATACAACGCCTTGCCAAGCCCCAGGCCGGCATCGACGGTGTAGCTGTTTTCTGGAAACTCTCTGTACACCTTTTCAAAATACTCCAGGGACTTGTCCGTGTACCCCTTGTCCTGATAGATCAGGCCAAGATGATAAACCACCTCGGGCCGGCCGGGGTAACCGGAAAACCGGTCCCTGACAATGGTGAAATACCCCTGGGCCAGGGCGGGATTTTTCAGTGCCCAATTGATCTTGCCAAGGGAAGCAAAGGCAAATGGGAGAAGGGGTGACCGGGGAAAATCAACGACAAGTTCGTCAAAAAACGAGGCCGCCGTAACCAGGTTTGCCCGTCCGTCCAGGGCCAGCATCAAAAACGCATGGGCCCTCATGAACGAGGCCTGTTCAAGGCATTCAGGAGAGGAGGTGTCAATATAACCGGTTAAACTGTCAAAGGCCTCTTTCCAGCGCCGATTTTCCATGAGTGCGGCAGCGGCGGCCATCTCTGCTGACAAACAGTCTGCCTCTTTTACCATGAGCAGCAGATCGGAAATGTCCCCGGCATAGATGCTTTTTTCCTTTTTTACCGGTGCTGGTTCCGGCTTTTCTTCTTTCTGCCTGTCTTGATCCCCCCTTGACAGCTCTTTGCCCGGTTCCGGCCCGGCTTTTTCAGGGGGTGCCGGCTCTGTTTTCCGCTCCTTAACAGATGCTGTCTTTCCCGTGTCAGATGTTTGACGGCTCCTGTCCGGCCTGCTCTTTTCCCTGTCTGTCCGATCCGGAGCGACCGGCTGGGATGTCTCTTTTACCGGCGGTTTCTCCTGGAAATCGACAACAAGATTTTGACCGGAACTGCCCCAGCGGGGAATTATCTCCTGGAAATCCCGGTTGCCGGTGACAACAAGGGCGGCCACCCTTCCCTGGAGATTTTCAACGGCAACGCCTTTTATCAGACCCCCGGGACGTCCTTGCACCGCCATCCCCTCCTTGGCACTGATGTTTTTCAGGGCAATGAGTACCTCCCGCCTGTCCACCCGGATCACCTTGGAGGGGACCTTTTCTGTCACATCAATGCTCACCGAGGCCGGGCCCTCTGCTATGGTTACCGTTTCCAGCAGGGCTTCGGCATGACCGATCTGCAGCGGAGCAAAAACGAGCAACACAAGAAGCGCCGCAAAAAAACCCCGGCGGGTAAACCGGGAAACCAGCCGCGTACCAATTGTAGACCGGATAATCACCTTCATTGCAATGTACCGTTTGGTTAGAAAATTCAACCGCCCTGTTCACCCACTGCCCCCATTGTTCCTCCATGGTGGCATGGAGAGGCAGAAAGGCAGGACATCAAAAAGACTTGCAATCAACGTGCCATATCACACCTGCCCGGTCCGGCCGGGGATCATCCTATCGGGCTTGGTCATAACATCGGCCAACCTGGGGTGGGGTCTAAAAAACAGGTCCCTGGTATTCCGGCTCAATTC
>JAWOGI010000355.1:0-12650 GCA_046496975.1 Desulfobacteraceae bacterium
ATCCTGTACATTATATCGAGCATGGTGGATTCAATTATTGCCCGCAGCCCCCTGGCACCGGCATTGCGTTTCATACTTTCATTTGCATAAAGACATCGACTTTCTGCTGATCATGGGCGAGCTGTTCGCACTTGTGGTTTACGGACAGCTGATCATCGAGAACACCCACCTTCTCGAAATAGACCACGATGTGACAGACCAGATCTTCGACTTCATGGTAAAGGACTTTTCCGAGCACGCTTTGCAGCTCTACTCGAAAAGCAGCAGCAGCGGGGAACAGATGGGATTCTGCCTTGAAATGATCAAAAAACCCGCTGCTGACAAGAATCGCTTTGACAAAATATGGAAAAACAGGGTATACGCAATGAGGGACAATTATGAAATGAACCCCTGATCACCTGAACATTCCGGAAGACAACGGGGTCAGGCCTGCGTTATTGTCATTATCTACGGCGTTTTTGGGATTATACTGGATAGGGAAGATAATGACAATAACGCAGGCCTGACCCCTCACACTGCCTGATGGATATTTTACTTGACAAAGATTCAATCTTTAGAGTATTTTAGCCTTTTTTTCAACCGTAACACAACCGGCGTTTCCGATTTTGAGCAGCCGGCCTGAAAGAAGATGAAAAAGGCCGGGCCGAAATTGCAATTGCTGAAATACAAGTCATTTGTTGCAGGAGAGTTTTGTATGGCATTAACCAAGAGTATCATCACAGAAAAGATTCAAAAATCCCTTAATCTTTCAAAAAACACCTCCTATGAGATCATGGAAGATTTCATCGAAATCATCAAGGAAAACCTGGAACAGGGAGACGATGTCATGATCAGCGGATTCGGGAAATTCTGTGTCAACGAAAAAAAGGCAAGAAAAGGAAGAAACCCTGCAACAAACAAAGAGATGACCCTTCCTGCCAGAAAAGTGGTCACGTTTAAGTGCTCGGGAAAACTGAGAAACAAAATAAACAACAAATAACAGTGGTGGATCTGCCCGGCCCTCCCATTCCCCCGACCATGGGCGCCGGACTTACATGCCATCCTGCCTGGCAGAAGTACACGCCAACAAACCGGTTGTCCTCTGCTGGAGAACCAAAAGCGATACCCACTGGTTCAAAACCCCGGCAAGCCTCTTTTTTGAAGCAGCACTTTCCTCTTCCCGGGCAAGGGGGGTCACCCGCTCCACAGCATGGGCCAGTTCGCCGGAGGACGGCGATTGTTTCAGCAGCTCCTGGTAACTCTCCAGAGCCTTTTGGTACCTTGCCTGTTTTTCATAGAGCCGGGCAAGCTCAAGGGTGTGACGTTTCATGGTTCTCCTTTTGTTGAATTCTGTTGTTTTCTGCTTTTAAAAACGAGCTCTTCTCTGCCTGCCATTCCCAGTTCATGCCTTGCCAGGTGCTCAATATAATCCATGTCCTGCTTGAGCCGTTTCACCTGCCTGACAAGTTTTCGATTTTCCGCTTCAAGCTGCCTGTTGGTTTCACAGATTCTCTCTTCTTCCCGGTAAAGTGCAAGAAGATCTTTTAAGCCGTTTTCACTGTATACGATGAGCAAAGAGATAAAAACCATCCCCAGAACAACAGCAACCAGAACAATTCTTTGTGTCAAAACGATTCTTCTCCTTTTTATCCTTTTACCCTTTTTATCCTATTTTTCTTTGGTAACCAACTCTTTTATGAGTTTCACCTCGGGAAATTTCATCACAAAAAAACATCCGGCATACACAGCCGCCCCCAGGAGAACAGAGCATAAAACCTCTGCAAGCAGCAAAAGCTTTCCCCCCTGGCCTCCTCCTCCTGAAACCACAAAAAAAAAGCTGTAAACAATGCCGTACATGATCCCGGAAACGGCCAGCGCCCTGCAGGCGGAAAAAAAAAGCTGCCGCCACACTTCAAGGCTGAATTTGGGCAGGGCGGAAACCAGAAGCCATAAAAAATTCACCATGGCAGCCAGGGAGATGGAGAGGGCAAGGCCCTGGTACCCCATGGGCCTGACCAGAAGAAGAGAGAATACGACATTTGCCCCGACAGCAGCAGCACCTGCCGTGAAAGGGGTCTTTGTATCAAGATGGGCGTAGAACAGAGTCACAAAAAGCCTTGTGCCGGCAAAGGCCCACAGACCCGAGGCAAACCAGAGAAGGGCATCGGCTGTATTTTTCACCGCATCGGCACCGAATGCACCCTGCTGGAAAAGCAGCGAAACAATGGGCTGACGCAGAACAGCCAGTCCTGCCATGGCGGGAATGGTAACAACCAACACCAGGATGACCCCCCTTGTAAACAGAACAGAGGCCTCCTCCCTGTTGTGGGCCTGCACGGTTTTTGACAGTTCCGGCAGCAGCACCGTTGAGACGGAAACGGTAAAAAGAGCCAGGGGAAACTGCACCAGGCGGTCGGCATAGTAGATGTATGAAATCCCTCCGCTGCCAAGGGTTGACGCCATCACCGTGGCAAAAAAAAGATTGACATGGTATGCCGAAGCCCCTGTTGCCGCTGGAATCAGCAGTTTCCCTGCCCTTACCGCCCCTGGATGAACCAGCGGGGATCGTTCAAACAGGTTCACCCCCATGGCAACAACACGGGAAAACTGCCATGCAAGCTGCAGCACCCCGCCGATGATCACCCCCACACCCATGGCAAGGATCGGCGGGGTAAACAGAGGCGAGACCACCAGTCCAAAAAATATAAGAACCAGATTGAGGACAATGGGCGCTGCAGCAGAGGCGGTAAAATCCCCCAGGCCGTTGAGCACCCCCATGCACAAAGCCATGAGGGTGATGCATAAAACATAGGGCATCATGATCCGGGAGAGGAGCACAACCAGGGAAAATTCATAGGAATCCGGAGAAAATCCGGGAGCAATGAGGCCTGCAAATACCGGTGCAAACACAATCCCCGCAATGACCGCAGCGCCTGCCAGGAACGAGAGCAGGAACAGTGCGGACCGTGCCATGGCAAAAGCCTCGCCTCTGCCCTGACGGCAGAGGCAACCGGTAAAAACAGGGACAAAGGAGATGCTCATCACACCATCGGAAAAAGATTTGCGCAGCAGATCCGGTATCCTGAAAGCGGCAAAGAAAACGTCACTGTAAACCGTTGCACCAAACATAAGAGCAATAACAGCGTCCCGGACAAAGCCAAGGACCCGGCTGATCAATGTTGCCGTACCGACTCCCAGGGATTTTTCAAGTTTCATGAAAAAAGGCTCCTCTCTCCGGATCGAACTGTCCGTGTGAGGGGTCAGGCCTGCGTTATTGTCATTATCTTCCCTATACAGTGTAATCCCAAAAACGCCGTAGATAATGACAATAACGCAGGCCTGACCCCGTTATCGACGTTATCGATGACCAAGCCCTATTTTTCACTTGACAAAAAAGCATAAAATAAATTAAAATAGAAGCTTATCATGATACATATCATCAATACTATAACAAATAACTTTTAAGGAGCGTAAAAACTTGGCGAATCATAAATCTGCTGTAAAGCGAACAAAACAGAACGAAGCCCGGCGTATGAGAAACAAATCCATAAGATCAGCCCTGAAAACAAACATTAAAAAAGTACTTTCTGCAAAAAAAGAAGGTGCTGACAACACAGAAGAACTTCTCAAAAAGGCGCAATCCTCCATAGCCAAGGCAGCCAAGAAAGGCGTTCTGCATAAAAACACTGCAGCCAGAAAAACAGCAAGAATTGCAAAATCGTTAAACTAGACCTCTTTCCTGCATCTCTCCCAGGGCCGGTCCATGGTCATGGAACCGGCCACAACACCCCACAATTCTAAGACTTAGAAATCATCCGTCATCCGGCTCACCAGGTCTTCGGCAATGCGCCGGGCAACCTTTTCCACCGCCCCCCTGCTAAAAGCCCGGTCGGAGAGATTTGATCCGGACACGGCAAACTCCTCATCCCCGGAAAAGCCGGTGACATCAAAGAGTGTTTCCCCCTGCCCGTCTACCATCTTCAGATCCACAACCGCGGTGACACGCCGCTCCAGCACCTCATCATCGCCGGTTCGGGTCAAAGCCCCAATGGTGATGGAGCGGATATCACCGGAAATAAAGGCCCTGGCCCTGTTTTTTTCCACAACTTCGGCACCTGACCGGCGAAGCAGCTCACTGACCAGGGCATTGGTAAAAACAGCCTCGGCACCTGTTTCAGCGCTTCTGTTATCAAACATGGCAACATAAACCCTTGAAGCACTGCCCGGCAGTCCGCCCCCCCCGGAAAACCGGTACCCGCAGGCGCACAAAAAGATCAGCAGACCGACAATAGTGTACCGTGCAAGCATCTTTGCCATATCACACCACAATATTGACGAGTTTTTTCTTGACAACAATCACCTTCTTAACGGTTTTGCCGGCAATGTGCTTTGCAACGGCCTCATCCCCCAGGGCCGTCTCCTTGAGGCTCTCATCGTCACACCCCGCATCGGCAGTGAACTTTGACCGCAGTTTGCCGTTGACCTGGACAACGATGGTAACCTCGTCGGTTGCCAGGGCATCTTTTCTGTATTCAGGCCAGGGCTGATCAACAACGCTTGGCTTTCTGCCGGACTGCTCCCACAGCTCTTCGGCAAAATGGGGAACAATGGGGGAGAGGAGGAGAATCACCGTCTCCATGGAAAAAGAGATCACCTGCTGCATGTCAGACTCCCGGGAGGCAAGGTCCAGGGAATACATGGTGTTGACCAGCTCCATGACAGCGCTGATGGCGGTGTTGAAATGGAAGCTGCCCTCGATGTCATCGGTGACCTTTTTGATGGTCTGGTTGGCCTTGATGTAGAGTTTTTTTGGGTCACCGGCAAGATCTGCCGCCGATCTCCTGTAGGGATAGGCATCTGCCGCGCCCTGCTCTGCGCACCGGGCAGCCAGGCGCCACACCCGGTTGATGAACCGGTGGCACCCCTCTACCCCGTCGTCGTTCCACTCGAGATCCTTTTCCGGAGGAGCGGCAAACAGACAGAAAATCCGGGTGATGTCCGCACCGTATTTTTTTAGAAGATCGTTGGGGTCAATGACGTTCTTTTTTGACTTGGACATCTTGATGACACGCCCCACATCCACCGTTTTTCCGCATTTTCTGCAGAAAGCTGTTTCTCCCTCCCCATTGACCCCGGCCTCTTCGGGAAAGAGGTACCCGTGTTCAGGGCAGGTCAGGGTCTCCTTGCAGACCATCCCCTGGGTGAGCAGCCGTGTAAAGGGTTCTTTAAAATCGATCAGGCCGAGGGTATTTAACACCCGCATGAAATATCGGGAGTAGAGCAGATGCAGAATGGCGTGCTCCACACCGCCGATGTACTGGTCCACCGGCATCCAGTATTTCACCGCATCCCTGTCAAACATAGCGGTGTCGCACTTCGGGCTGCAGTACCGTGCATAATACCAGGAAGACTCGACAAAGGTGTCCATGGTATCGGTCTCCCTTTTTGCATCTTCCCGGCCGCATTGGGGGCAGGCGGTTCTGGCAAAATAGTCGAGTGCCGGCAGGGGAGATCCCCCGTTTTCCAGAAGATCGGCATCTTCGGGCAGAACAATGGGAAGATCTTCTTCGGCAACGGGAACGATACCGCAGTCGGAACAGTGGACAACGGGGATGGGGGTTCCCCAATACCGCTGCCGGGAGATGCCCCAGTCCCTGAGCCGGAAGCTGATGGTTTTTTTGCCCCTGTCCAGTGTTTCAAGCCAGTCTGTGATCTTTTCGATGGCCTCAAGGTTTTCAAGGCCGGAAAACTCTCCGGAGTTTACAAGAACCCCCTGGTCCGTGTACGCCTCGGTCATGGCGGCAGGGTCGAGGGTCTGGGAGGGGGGCTGGATAACCACTTCCACCTCAAGGCCGTATTTAACGGCAAAATCCAGATCCCTCTGGTCATGGGCGGGAACCGACATGACAGCCCCGGTTCCGTACTCCATCAAAGCGAAGTTGGCCGTGTAGATGGGAATTTTTCTGTTATTGGCCGGGTTGATGCACCAGGCCCCGGTGAAAACTCCCTCTTTCTCGTATTTTTCAAGGGCATCACTGGACCGTTCCTGGTCGGAAATCTTTTTTACAAAGGCAGTTACCTTCTCTTCCTGGTCCGTACCGGCGGAGAGGGACTCCACAAGGGGATGCTCCGGTGCAAGGCACATGAAGGTGGAACCGAACAGGGTGTCCGGGCGCGTGGTAAAAACGGCTATATCCTCGTCACTGCCGTCTATTCTGAACTTGATTTCGGTACCGATGCTTTTGCCGATCCAGTTTTTCTGCATCACCGTGACATTGTCCGGCCAGCCGGGAAGCTTGTCACAATAGATAAGGAGATCCTCGGCATAATCGGTGATCCGGAAAAACCACTGCCACAGTTTTTTCTGCTGAACCGGCCTGCCGCACCGCCAGCACATGTCCGCTTCGACCTGCTCGTTGGCAAGAACCGTCTGGCACTCGTCACACCAGTTCACATAGGACTCTTTCCGATAGACCATCTTTTTTTCCAGCATCTTGAGAAAAAGCCACTGCTCCCACCGGTAGTATTCGGGCTGGCAGGTGGCCAGCTCCCGGTCCCAGTCGTAGGAAAACCCCATTCTCTTCAGCTGCCCGCGCATGGAATCGATGTTGTCATAGGTCCAGGCCGCCGGATGGGTATTGTTGTCAATGGCGGCATTCTCCGCCGGCATGCCAAAGGCGTCCCACCCCATGGGGTGGAGCACATTGAATCCTTTCATTCGCTTGTACCGGACCACAACATCACCGATGGTATAGTTCCTGACGTGTCCCATGTGAATCTTCCCGGAAGGATAGGGAAACATCTCAAGCAGATAGTACTTCTCCTTTGTTTTGTCTTCTCTGACGTTGAAGATTCTCTTCTCCTCCCAGTACTTTTGCCATTTGGGTTCAACGTTTTCAGGACAGTAACGCTCATCCATAATATATCAACTCCTCAACAGATTGTTTTCATGTTCGTTTATGGCGGCTTGATCATTGTGCAAAAAACTAATAAATGCCATAATATCCTCAAAATAGCAAGACTCACCGTTGAAAGATTTCATAAATAATTTGACTTGAGGCCTGTATTTTAATATGCATTGGTGGTATAGTAAAATAACAATAATAAAAAAATTGCCGGATCTGCAAAGCCGATAACGGTTCAGCCACCTTTATTTTACCAGGGTCAGGGGACCCCTTTTATGCTGTGATGGGTCCTTGACAGGGATTTCAGAACAAGCCTGTGCGGGGTAAAGGGCGGAAGGAACAGATAGACGGAACTGTTGCCGTTTTATTTGCACGGTTGATTTTAAAAGGAAAAGGGAATAAAAACGATTTAATGACAAGAAAAATATTAGTTAATGCTCTGGATTCCGATGAATGCAGAATAGTTACCATAAAAAGCAACAAGCTTGAAGAGTTTCATCTCGAAACCGCATCACGGGAAGTCACCCAGGGCAACATCTACAAAGCCACCATCACACGGGTAGAGCCCAGTCTCCAGGCCGTATTTGTCGATTACGGCGCTGAAAAGCACGGGTTTCTTCAAAAGAATGAAATTCACAGCGATTACTTCAGCGACAACGAAGCCGGTGACCGCAGTCTCTTAAAAACCATTCAAAAGGGCCAGGAGCTCCTTGTGCAGGTCACAAAGGATCCGATCCGGCACAAGGGGGCCATGCTCACCACCTTTATCTCTCTGCCCGGCCGACTCTCTGTTCTCATGCCCGGGACGTCCTCCCGGGGAGTTTCCCGGCAGATCGATGATGAAGAGGAGCGAAAAAGACTCAAGACCATCATTGACAAGCTGAAGATCCAGGAGGGATTCGGACTCATCGTCCGGACCGCCGGCAGGGATGCCACCAAAACCATGCTGGACAATGACATGAGATACCTCATGCGGGCGTGGAAGGATATCAACCAGAAGGCGATAAAGGCCGACTCCCCCTCCATTCTCTACAAGGAACAGAATCTGGCCGTCCGCTCCCTGCGGGACTATTTCACCTCTGATGTCAGCGAGATCCTCATTGATGATCCCGACATTTTCAATGAAGTCAAAGATTTCATGAAAGTCATCGCCCCCAAGCAGCAGAAAATTGTCAAGCAGTTCAAGGGCCACAAGCCGATCTTTTCAAAATACCAGATCGAAGAGCAGATCGCATCGATTTTTGAAACCAAGGTGGCTCTCAAATCCGGGGGCTCCCTGGTCATCGACCAGACAGAAGCCCTTGTTGCCATTGATGTCAACTCGGGAAAATCCACCGGAAAGAAAAACATTGAAGAGACGGCTTTTCACACCAACCTGGAAGCGGCGGAAGAGGTGGCACGCCAGCTGAGACTCCGGGACATGGGCGGGCTTATTGTTGTTGATTTCATCGACATGAAGGACAAACGGCACAAAACAAAAATCACAAAGGCGATGAAGACCCACCTGAAGGTTGACAAGGCAAAAACAAAGGTCGGGGGGATATCCGCCTTCGGGCTCCTCGAAATGTCCCGCCAGCGAATCCGGCCGGCCATCACCTTTGGCAGCTACGAGACATGCAGACACTGCCGGGGCCTGGGGATGGTTCCCTCCATTGAAACCCTGGGACTCGCCTTCATGCGGCAATTGAACATGAAAACAACCAAACAGGGAATAAAAAAAGTGACCGGCGCTGTTCCCGGTGAAGTTGCCGATTTTCTTCTCAACCGGAAAAGAGAAGAGATTGTGGAAATAGAGACCAGAAGAGATCTCTCCATCACCATAGAAGCGGACAACTCCCTTGTCCGGGGCGAGACCAGGATACTCTGCGACACTTGACCCTGCCAAAGCGGATGCATACATAACACCGGCCATGGACCGGCCATGGCGCTTATACCAAAGACAGGAAGAGGAGAAGATGGCGTTCCCAAAGCTCCAATCCGTAAGAGGACCTGTTTTTCTGTTGATCATTACCCTTCTCATGGCAGGGGCGCTCTTTCTGTATTTCAGTAAAGAGACCCTCCGTGACACCGGCCCCCGGGACAACAGCGGTCAGGGGGCACCAGCAGCAGGCGCCATCAATGGCAGAGAAGTGGTTACCGGCAGGATCAACTCTTCCTCCGCCATGGATCTTCACCCCTCTGAACCCAGTCCGTCCCGGCAAGACCAGAACAGAGAAAAACGTGTTCTGGAAGAGAGTTTTGACATGATTGTCTCGTCCGATGAACAATTTACCATCGGAGATGTCACCCTCTCCATGAGAAATATTATTGAAAAGAGCTTTTTAAAAAAGAGAAAAATTTTTGAAGAGGGAATCGATGATGCCGGTCAGACAAGACAGGAAACAATCCAGCGATACGGCATCTACATTGTAAAGCCCGGGGACAATCTCTGGAACATCCATTTTGCCATTGTCCAGGAGTACTTCAGATCCAAGGGAATCACCCTTTCCAGGACGGCCGATGAACCCGTTGATAACCACGCCAGTTCAGGTCTTGGAAAGGTTTTAAAGTTTTCTGAACAACTGGTAACGATATACAATATCATGGAAAAAACGGTGGATAAAAACATCGATCTTCTCGAACCTTTGAGCAAAATTGTTGTTTACAATATAAACGAAGTATTTGCCCTTTTAAAAAAAATCGATTATAAGAATATGGATAAAATCCGGTTCGACGGGGAAACGATCTGGATGGAGCAGCACAGCGCGCAATAACCTGTACCCCGAAAACCAACAAATATTTATTTTAAAAATCACCAGGAGGATTTATTTTGATCAACACAGCATTTGCAATGGGACAGCAGACCGGACAAGGCGGAGCAGCCGGAGGTTTTACAGCGTTTGTACCGCTGATACTCATGTTTGTCATATTCTATTTTCTGCTCATCAGGCCCCAGCAGAAAAAGGCCAAGGAGCACACAAATATGGTGAACAACCTTAAAAAAGGCGACAGGATTATTACCTCAGGCGGAATTCACGGCACCATCTCCTCCATTGATGAAACCACCATCTCCCTGGAAGTGGCAGACAAGGTCAAGTTCAAAATCAACAGGGGAAATGTTGCAGGTCTTGTGCAGGGCAATGCCCCTGCCGCCAAACAGGAAAAAGAGAAAAACAACAAATAACACAACGAACTGTTCCATTCTGCCCTGCTGCCGCCGCCATCACCGGTCAATGCCGGGCAGTTTTTTACCCGCCTGGGGAACAGTTGCCAAAACGGAAATTCAGGAGTTAATAGATTGAAAAAATTCACATGGACCGGGGTTTTTATTACAGCAATACTGGCCCTTGCACTGGTATACGTACTGCCGACCTTCTGCTCGGACTGCTGGCCCCATAAAAAGATCAACCTGGGACTTGACCTCCAGGGAGGCATGCACCTTGTACTGGAAGTTGAGACGGAAAAAGCCGTTGAAACAACCGTTGAAAGGACCATCCACGAACTTAAAATGGAGCTTCGAAATGAGCACATCAAACACCGGGGCATCTCCCCGGATGCTGACAATGTGATTACTGCGGCGGTTCATGGTGAAATGAATATTGACGGTTTCAATACCGTGCTCAGTGAAAACTTTCCCAACTTACAAGTTCTGTCAACAGATACGGAAGGGGAGAGAACAACATTCAGCCTCTCTCTTCCCGACAAAGAGGCTGCCTCTCTCAGGAAGATGGCAACGGAACAGGCCCTTGAGACCATTCGCAACCGTATCGATGAGTTTGGTGTCAGCGAGCCGGACATCCGGATCCAGGGAGAAAACCGGATACTGATCCAGCTGCCCGGCATCAAGGATACCAAGAGGGCCAAGGATCTCATCGGCAGGACCGCCAGGCTCAATTTCCAGCTGGTGGATGAAAAGGGGGATGTCTCCTCGGCGGTCAAGGGAACCCCTCCCCCGGGATCGGAACTCCTCTACCAGATCAAGGAAAACAAACAGAACGGCCAGACCCAAAAAATCCCCTTTCTCATCAAAAAGCGGGTTCTTTTGGACGGCAGCTCCCTCACCGATGCCAGGGTCAAGATCGACTCCCAGTTCAACGAGCCCTACGTTGCCATCGAGTTTGACCGTAAAGGAGCGAGAATTTTCGAACGGATCACCGGAGAGAACATCAAAAAACGCCTGGCCATTGTCCTTGACAAAACCGTGTACTCGGCTCCTGTGATCCAGGACCGGATCGCCGGGGGAAAGGCCCAGATCACCGGCAACTTCAACGCTGCCGAAGCAAGGGACCTTGCCATTGTGCTGAGGGCCGGAGCCCTGCCGGCACCGGTTAAAATCATTGAAGAACGTACCGTGGGGCCGACCCTTGGCCACGACTCCATTAGCATGGGACTCATGTCAATGGTGGTGGGCGGCGTTCTGGTGATTCTTTTCATGATGGTGTACTACAAAGGGGCCGGGCTCATTGCCGACATTGCCCTTGTGCTGAATATTCTGCTCATCGGCGGCGGGCTTGCCGCTTTTCAGGCGACCCTGACACTGCCGGGCATTGCCGGTATCATCCTCACCATCGGCATGGCAGTGGATGCCAATGTGATCATATTCGAACGGATACGGGAAGAACTTTTTTCCGGAAAAACCGCTGCAGCCTCGGTCAAAGCCGGTTTTGAAAGGGCAAGCCTTACCATCATAGATGCCAATATCACCACTTTGATTGCCGCCATCGTATTGTTTCAGTTCGGCACCGGCCCGGTAAAGGGCTTTGCCGTCACCCTGGGTCTGGGTATTGTTGCCAGCCTGTTTACGGCCCTTGTGGTATCAAAGAGTATTTTCAACTACTTTGTCACCCATAGAAGGATCACAACCCTGAGTATCTAATGTTTGGATGACTCGAAGAGGAGCTATGCTCACAAACTCACCCATTTGCTGCGTTACTGCAAAATTTTGCCAAATTATATTAATCGGGCCTCATGTACTTGAGTACACTCCGGTTGGGTGCATTAGCACCTCTTCGAGTCAAAATTTCTTGCGCCTTGCAACTGGGCAACTTTTCATCCAAACACAGGTTTTCGGTCATCCAGTATCAACAGAAACGGGGGACGGAAGAGTCCATATTCTCTGCCCCCTGAACAAAGGACAACAAACATAATGCAGTTTATTAAACCAGATATCAACCTTGACTTTATCGGAAAAAGAAAGACAGGATTCTTTTTTTCCCTGGCCCTGATCCTCATCAGCTTTGCCTCCCTTATCATCCACCAGGGCCCCAACTACGGGATCGACTTTGCCGGCGGCACCCTGGTGCAGATAAAATTTACCCAGGAGACATCCACCGGGGATATCCGCACGGGTCTAGCCCGGATGGGCCTTACCGACGCGTCTGTACAGAGCTTTGGCAAACAGGAGGCCCACGAATATTTGATAAGAACCAGCATCCCTGCCTCAACGGGGGAAGGCCTTGCCGATTCCGTTGCAGGGGCCGTTGAAAAGACCACCGGAGAAAAGCCTGAAATCAGGAGAGTGGAAATGGTCGGCCCCCAGGTGGGAAAGGACCTGAGAAAACAGGCCCTCCTTGCCATGTTCTACTCCCTGCTCTTTATCACCGTGTACATTTCGGGCCGGTTTGAGATGAAGTGGATGATTTCCGGCATCACCGCCGGATCGCTCATGACAGCGGTCTACTTTCTCTCCATCTTCAACATGAGCATGCCCATGCTGATCACGGCAGCGGTGATTGTCACCCTGATTCTGTTCTGGTTTCTCGAGCTGAAATACGCCATGGGCGCCAT
>JAWOGI010000366.1:0-8171 GCA_046496975.1 Desulfobacteraceae bacterium
CTGAATCCACTTCATTTTATGTGTGCCGGGTCATAATCAGAATGGCTGACAAACAGAGTATTCCCTTGTGTTTTATGGTTAATTTTGCTATGGAATTTTCTGGAAATTATTTTTAAGCGTTTGGGTTCAACTGTCCAGTCCGGTTTTGCAGGGGCGATCTGTTTTGGCTTTTCAGGTTCATGGAGGCAAAGGCAAAAACGGGTGATAATGAGCGTTGAATCGTTTGCGCTGTGAAAGATTGACAAGTTGAAGAGTAAATAACCAGGAGGTTTTAGCATGAAGGAAGTGGTTGTGGTAAGCGGTGTGAGAACGCCGGTGGGCTCGTTTGGCGGTTCCCTGAAAGGGGTGTCCGTTGTGGATCTCGGTTGTGTTGTGATGAAGGATCTGCTGAAACGGGCCGGATTGAGACCCGTGGCCGATGACGCGGTTACGGCCTTTGGACCCGATTCCCTGAAGGATCAGGGTCAGATCGATCTTGAAAAAAAAGGGGATGATTACGATGATACCCTTGCTCCTGTGAATATCGATGAAGTGATCATGGGCAATGTTCTCCAGGCCGGCCAGGGTCAGAACACGGCCAGGCAGGCGATGATTGCCGCGGGAATTCCCCGGCAGACAACGGCGTTCACCGTGAACAAGATCTGCGGGTCAGGGCTCAAGGCCATTGCCCTGGGGGCCCAGGCCATCATGACCGGCGAGTCGGATGTGGTTCTGGCCGGCGGCCAGGAGAGCATGAGCAATGCGCCCATGGCTCTGCCCAAGGCCAGATGGGGGCACAGAATGGAACTGACCGGTGTCGGCGATGTTTATGATCTCATGGTGTATGACGGGCTGTACGAGATTTTTTACGGGTATCACATGGGGCTGACCGCTGAAAACATCGTTGAAAAATACGGGATTACCCGGGAAGAGCAGGACAAACTTGCCCTGCTCAGCCACCAGAGGGCCTTCGGCGCCGTCCAGGACGGCACCTTTGCCAAAGAGATCGTGCCGGTTACCATGAAGTCCAGAAAAAAGGAGATCGTTGTCGATACCGACGAACGGCCCATGGAGACGAGCATGGAAAAGCTTGGCAAACTCAGACCGGCCTTTAAAAAGGACGGCAGTGTCACCGCCGGCAACGCCTCGGGAATCAACGATGCAGCGGCCGCCGTGCTGCTGATGAGCCGGGAAAAGGCCGAGTCCATGGGGCTTGAAATCCTTGCCACCATCAAGGGGTTTTCCTCGGGGGGAATGGACCCCGCCTATATGGGACTCGGACCGGTGCCCGCCGTCCGGAAGCTGATGAAAAACCAGGGCATGACCATAGGTGACATCGACTGCATCGAACTCAACGAGGCCTTTGCCGCCCAGGCCATCGGCTGCATGCGCGAACTCGGCATCGATGTTGAAAAACCCAACGAACTGGGCAGCGGTGTCTCCCTTGGCCATCCCATTGGATGCACCGGTGCGCGGCAGATGGTCACGGCCATCAACCAGATGGCAAGGAAGGATTATTCAACGGGCCTCATCTCCATGTGCATCGGCGGCGGCATGGGCATGGCCATGGTCATCGAAAGATAACATCGGTGAAGCCGGTCCGGTTTTTCCCTTTACTTGATCGGCTTCAGATGATAAAAAGAGGCTTGAGCATAACATGGGCCACTCGTTTCGTTTCAGTTGGCCCCACCCCAACGACTATTATTAATGAAATGCAAGAGGTGGATGAACAATGGATATCTCGAGAAAACTTGGAATTCTGATCTTTACGGCAGTTCCTGCCATCATGGGCGGCGGGATTGTGTACCATTTTTTCGGCAGTTTTGTGCAGGTGATCATTTTTGAAGTACTTCTCTATGCGGCTGCCATCGGATGTACCAGCAGCTGATCACTGCTCGGCACACCGTGGTGTTCCGGTTAAAAAAAACGTGAGCGACCAACTGGTGTTCAGGTCAAACGATTTAATGATTTGAGCCCCCGGGGAATCAGGCATCTCTTCGATGAAAGGTGCAGCTCCCCCGGGGATGAAAATTATGGTGGTGTTGTGGGGCAAAGTTCTTCTGAAAGAGCTGTTTTCTTTTTTTTCCTCTTTCTTTTTTTTATATCGCTTCTCTTTACAGTAAGACTGATCACCCCGTTTTTTGCCACAATTACCCTGGGGTTTCTCTGCACCGGGCTGTTTACTCCCCCCTACCGATGGGCGGCAAGGCGGGTACGCCCGGGAATAGCCTCTGCCGTCACCTGCCTGATCATCTTTTTTGTCGTGTTTGTTCCGGTTCTTTTTTTTGTGGGGGTTCTCTCCAAGGAGGCCTATGACCTCTACCTCATGGCCAAGGGAGCTGTGCTGAGCAACCAGCTCCGGGAACTGCTGGAAAACACCCATGCCCTGGACAGGGTGAATGCACTGCTATCCACCATGGGGATCACATTTACCCTCTCCTGGGAAGAGCTGATCCAGCCGGTTTCCGAGATCGGCAAGATGGTGGGGCTCTCTTTGTTTCAGCAGGCCAGCTTCATTGCCTCCAATGTGCTGAAGATCGTTTTCTACTTCTGCCTGATGCTCATTGTTGTCTTTTACATGCTCATGGACGGCGCCAGATTTATCAACTACGTCTTCGACCTCTCTCCTCTGCCCAGGGAGTACAACGTGAAGCTGTTTGAAAAGTTCCGGGACATGGCTGGCGCCGTGCTTGTGGGCAACGGTGTCGGCGGCCTGATCCAGGGGGTGTCAGGAGGGGTGGTCTTTTTTGTTTTCGGCCTGGATGCTCCGTTTCTATGGGGAGTTATCATGGGGTTTCTGGCCTTTCTGCCCATTGTGGGGGTCGGTATTGTCCTTATCCCTGCAGGGATTGTTCTCATGCTCAAGCAGCAGATGGCCGCAGGAATTTTTGTGCTTCTGTTCTACACGGTTCTCTCGTGGAGTGTCGAATACATTGTCAAGCCCAAGATCGTCGGAAACAGGGCCAAGCTCCATCCCCTGGTGGTGTTTTTTGCCATTATCGGAGGGCTTCAACTCTACGGGATACTGGGGATCATTTACGGTCCCCTGATTGCCACCTTCTTCTTAACACTGGCGGATATCTATTTTTTGAACTACCAGCTGATGGTTGAACCGGACAGAGAAACGTCAACAAACAATAAATCCAAGGATTCTGATGATAAAAGCGAGCAATACAACCAGCATTGAAAAAGAGATGAAGCAGTCCTATCTCGAATATGCCATGAGTGTCATCATCGGACGGGCCCTTCCCGATGTCCGGGACGGACTCAAGCCTGTTCACCGGCGGGTGCTGTTTGCCATGCGCCAGTTGAGAAACGACTGGAACAAGCCGTACAAGAAATCGGCCCGTGTTGTGGGTGATGTGATTGGTAAATACCATCCCCACGGCGACTCGGCGGTGTATGACACCATCGTGCGCATGGCCCAGGATTTCTCTTTGCGGTACACCCTGGTGGACGGCCAGGGCAATTTCGGTTCCGTGGACGGAGACTCTCCGGCTGCCATGCGGTACACCGAGATCAGGATGCGAAAACTGGCCCACCAGATGCTGGTGGACCTTGAAAAAGAGACCGTGGACCACAACCTGAACTACGATGAGACCATGGAAGAGCCCGCGGTGCTTCCCACAAAGTTCCCCGCACTCCTGGTCAACGGCTCGTCGGGCATCGCCGTGGGCATGACCACCAACATCCCCCCCCACAACCTCGGTGAGGTTGTTGACGGTCTCACCGCTCTGCTGGACGAACCGGGCATTGAGATTGCCCGGCTGATGACCCACATTCCGGGTCCGGACTTTCCCACCAGCGGCATCATCAACGGGAAAAAGGGAATCTATGAGGCCTACACCACGGGCCGGGGCATCATCACCCTCAGGGCCCAGGTGGATGTGGAAGAAAACACCAAGACCAAAAGAGAGACCATCGTTGTCACCGAACTGCCCTACCAGGTGAACAAGGCAAAGCTTGTGGAGAAAATCGCCCACCTGGTCAGGGACCGGGAGATCGAGGGTGTCTCTTTTGTCAGGGATGAGTCCGACCGCCACGGCATGCGCATTGCCATCGGCCTGAAGCGGGATCAGTTTGCCGATGTGGTGATGAACCAGCTTTACAAGCACACCAACCTCCAGACCAGTTTCGGCATTATCTTTCTTGCCGTTGTGAACAATCGTCCCCAGCTGCTCAACCTCAAGGAGATCCTGGAATATTTCATCGAGCACCGCAGGGAGGTGATCAAGCGGAGAACCCTGTTTGATCTGAAAAAAGCCCAGGACAGGGCCCATATTCTGGAAGGGCTGAAAACGGCTTTGGATAACCTGGACGCGGTGGTGGCCCTGATCCGGGGGTCCAATTCCCCTGACGAGGCCAAGCAGGGACTCATCACAAGGTTCGAACTTACCCCTGTCCAGGCCCAGGCCATCCTGGACATGCGCCTCCAGAGGCTAACAGGCCTTGAGCGGGAGAAGATCAATGACGAGTATGAAACCCTGCTCAAGGATATCGACTGGTACAAAAAGATTCTGGCCAGTGACGAGGTGGTCCGGGGCATCATCAAGGAAGAGCTGGCCGATCTGAAAGAGGAGTTCAACGACAAGCGGCGGACAAGACTTGCCGAAAACGTCGGCGAGATCAATGTCGAGGACCTCATCGCCGAAGAGGACATGGTGGTCACCATCACCAGAAGCGGCTATATCAAGCGCAATCCCATCACCCTCTATACCAACCAGCACAGGGGCGGAAAGGGCAAAACCGCCATGGGCACCAAGGGGGATGATTTTGTCGAGCATCTCTTTGTGGCATCCACCCACCACACCTTTCTCTTTATCACCAATCTCGGCAAGGTCTACCAGTCCAAGGTGTACGAACTGCCCATGGCGGGCCGGTCAAGTATGGGCAAGGCCCTGGTGAACCTGCTCAACCTCGACGAAAACGAGAAGGTGGCCACCATCTTGACGGTTCCCCAATTTGCCGCCAACCGGTTTGTTGTCATGGCAACCCGCAAGGGACGGGTGAAAAAGACCGACCTCATGGCCTATTCCAGGCCCAGATCCGGTGGGCTCATCGGCATCAAGCTGGCCGAGGGGGACGAGCTCATTGCCGCCCGCATCACCGACGACACCACGGACCTCTTTCTTGGTTCGGACAAGGGCAAGGTGATACGGTTCCACGAAAAGGATATCCGGGAAACGGCCCGGGGCTCCATGGGGGTCCGGGGGATGCGCATCGATGAACACTCTTCTGTGGTGGGCATGGAGGCGTTGAGCCACGGCCACACTCTGCTGACGGTGACGGAAAACGGATATGGAAAGCGCACGGCCATTGAAGAGTACAAGACCCAGACCAGGGGCGGCAAGGGGGTCTTTTCCATCAAAACCTCCCAGCGCAACGGGGCCATGGTCTCTCTGCTCCTCGTGGATGACTCGGATCAGCTGATGCTGGTGACGGACAAGGGCAAGCTCATCCGGATCACCATGGAGGGAATCTCGGTTATCAGCCGGAACACCCAGGGGGTGAAGCTGATCAACCTGGCTGCAGGGGAAAAGCTCATTGCCATTGCCAGGGTTCCCGAAGATGAAAAAAATGACGGGGAAGCTGAAATTACCAGTTCAGAGGATCATGACGATGAACCCATGGATCCGGCAGACGAAGAAATTCCCGGTGACCATGGCACTGGAGATGATCATGGACAAGGAGACAAAGACCCGGAATAGCACCAGCGGCCACCGCCATAGACTTCGGCAGAAGTTCATGGAGACCGGTTTTGACGGGTTTCACGACTACGAGGTGATCGAGCTGCTGTTGACCTTGAACACCCCGAGAAAGGATTGCAAGGCCAGTGCCAAAGAGCTGCTCAGGCGCTTTAAAACCCTGCCCGGTGTTTTCGAGGCCAGTGCCGGGGAGCTGGAGCAGGTCCACGGCATCGGCCCGGCCAATGTGTTCGGGCTCAAGCTGATCAGGGAGGTCTCCTGCCGCTACCTGGAAAAACGGGTGGTTGGAAAGCAGGTGGTGAAAAACTCCCGGGACCTGGAGGCCTACCTGGTCCATGCCCTGGCTGGCAAAGCCAGGGAGATGTTTGTGGGGATCTTCCTCGATGCAAAAAACCGGGTGATCGCCTGTGACACCCTTTTCACCGGGACCCTCAATGCCAGTGCCGTCTATCCCCGGGAAGTCATTGCCAGGGCCATCGAGTACAGGGCTGCAGGGGTCATTTTTGCCCACAATCACCCTTCAGGGGATGCCGCTCCCTCTCCTGCGGACATGGCCATCACCAGGCGGCTGGTCTTTGCCCTGGGCCATGCGGGGATCCGTGTGCACGAACATTTGATCACTGCCAGTGAAGGACGTTACAGCTTTGCCGACCAGGGCGTGATTGCCCAGTGGCACGAGGAGTTTGACAGAAACAATGGATAACAGAACAGAGACAAAACCGGATTGTTTCGGCACCCTTGACAAGGTGTTTCCCATGACCGCCAGGGGATTGCGGGAAACACCCGACGACTGCATGTACCTCTGCCCCTGTAAAACCGACTGCCTCAAGACCGCCATGGCAGGATCACAGGGAAAAGAGGTCAAGGAAGAGCTGGTAGAGAGAAGTGAACAAGCGGGGATGATCGGTTTTTTCCAAAGATGGTCCCGAAAAAAGCAGCTCAGCAGGGAAACGATTGACAAAGAATGAGCCGGAAAGGTAACGGTTGACCCCTGTGAAAAGGAATCGCCGGCATGAAATATGTCCCATTGGCGCAACGCAGGAGACGGGTAAAAAGACAAGCAAGATGCGTGGATTATTTTTTGGAAGATCCCTTACCACAGGATGAAGGAAAAGAAATGAAATCGGTTCGAGATATTGCAGTTGCGGGAAAAAAAGTCTTTGTGCGGGTGGATTACAATCTGCCCATGGATGAACAATTAACCATCACCGACGATAATCGCATCAAAGCCACGCTGCCCCTGATCGACTATCTGGTTGACAACAACGCCAGGGTGATCCTGGCCTCCCACATGGGGCGTCCCCGGGGGAAAACGGTGCCGGAACTCTCCCTTGCCCCGGCAGCCCGGCGCCTCTCCTCTCTGCTGAACAGGGATGTGGCCTTTCTTTCCAACTGCATTGGAAAGGATGTCCAAGACAAGGTGGCGGCCCTGGACAACGGGGAGGTGGTGCTCCTGGAAAACCTGAGGTTCCACCGGGGGGAAACGGAAAATGATTTCGAATTCTCCAGGGCACTTGCAAGTCTTTGCGATGTTTATGTCAACGACGCCTTTGCCGTCTCCCACCGGAATCAGGCTTCTGTGGTGGGTATGGTCCAATCTGTGCCCCAGTGCGCTGCGGGGTTTCTTTTGGAAAAAGAGCTGGCCTGTTACAACGATTCGGTGAAAAATCCCAAAAGACCCCTGGTGGCGATCATTGGCGGAGCCAAGGTCTCTTCCAAGCTCAAGGCCTTGAAAAACATGCTCAACTACGTGGATACCCTGATCATTGGCGGTGCCATGGCCAACACCTTTTTAAAGGGGTGCGGCATTGACACCAAGCAGAGTATGGTGGAAGCGGACCTTGTGCAGGAGGCTGCCGACATCGTTGAAACGGCGCAAAGCATGGGGGTGACCCTTCTGCTTCCCCACGATCTTGTTGTGGCGGAAAAGCTCGATAAAGACGCTGTCACCCGGGTGGTGTCGGTGAACGATATTCCCGACAACCACATGGGGCTGGACATTGGTCACAAAACCGCGGCTTTTTTTGCATCGGCGGTGAAAAACGCCGCCACCATTGTCTGGAACGGTCCCATGGGGGTGTTTGAGATGGAGCCTTTCCGGAACGGCACCCGGGTCGTCGCCCATGCCGTTGCCGCCTCCCGGGGGTTTTCCGTGGTTGGCGGCGGGGACACAGGCCTTGCCGTGAAAGTGTGCGGTGTTGCCGACCAGATCAGTTATATTTCCACGGGAGGCGGCGCCTTTCTCCACCTCATGGAGGGGGAAGAACTGCCCGGGGTCGCTGCCCTGGGAGAATAGCAAGGGGCAGGAGACAAGAAACAAGAGACATGAAACAAGGGGTGTTCGCCGGTGGCAACCCGCTGGGGACAATGCAGTACTGTTTTTACTTTTGTTGTGGGCCGAACGGTATGTAACCAGGTCGGCCCGTGGCCGTTATAAAAAAAGGAGGCAACACCGTGTTCTGCTGTCCAAGGGAAGTTTTAAGCCGG
>JAWOGI010000025.1:0-5270 GCA_046496975.1 Desulfobacteraceae bacterium
CCCGAGCAGTGCCGCGTCATAGCTGTCAAAAAGCGTTTCAACCAGCTCAGCGATCACTGTTCGTGGCCAGGGCCACTGACCTATTTCATACAGGCTACGCTCATCAATATCGATAATCGCAAGCGACGGATCCGCTTCTTCACTCAGAGTAGCCCGTACCCGGGTATCATAGCTCTGCCATTCCAGACGCTCCAGAAACGTCAATGGCACCCACCCCACCAGATCCAACAACAGCACGGCCACGATGGCAATACCGCCGCCACGGAAGGGTCCCGGCTGTATACGGCCTGGTATTTGTCGATGCACTTCAGCCAGTTTTCCCGGTATTTCTGTTTGGTCGGGCTGTTGCGAAGCTGCTTGTAGCAGTGGTCTGCGGCAATGTACCGCTGCTTGCCGGTGGCGGCCGGCGCACTGGAAGGACAGAAAAAGAGCCACAGAAAAGAGACCAAGACAGCAAAACCAACAACACTGGCGATACTGGCGACACTCCTCCTGGTCATTTTCCTGCCTCCTCTTTCAATGGAACACTGCTGATCTTTTTTTGAAGGTCATCCAGCAGGTTCAGCGCCTCCACCGGGGTCATGGCGGAGATGTCCGCCTTTCTGATCCTGGCGGCAATCTTCGCGTAATGATCCGTGGGGGGGAACAGGTCCATCTGCTCGGACTCCCTGGTGGCCGGTTCTTCGACGGCGGTGCTCTTTTCTCTTTTACGGCTGTTCTCCGCCGATGCAAGAACCTCTTTTGCATGGGCAATGATCGAGTCGGGCACCCCGGCAAGGCGAGCCACTTGTATGCCGTAGCTCTTGTTGGTGCCCCCCTTGACCAGTTTCCTCAAGAAGATGATATTGTCCTTGAATTCTTTGACGGCAATATTGAAATTCTTCACCCGGGGCAGGTCGGCTTCCAGGGTTGTCAGCTCGTGGTAGTGGGTGGCAAAGAGGGTCTTGACCCCTTTCCCGTCAAGGTCGTGGAGGTGCCGGGCCACGGCCCGGGCAATGCTCATGCCGTCATAGGTGCTGGTGCCCCGGCCGATCTCGTCCAGGATCACAAGGCTGCTGCTGGTGGCATTGTTGACAATATTGGCCGTCTCTTCCATCTCCACCATAAAGGTGCTTTGACCCTGGGAAAGATTGTCCAGGGCCCCCACCCGGGTGAAGATCCGGTCCATGATGCCAAGGTTCGCCCTTTGGGCCGGGACAAAAGATCCCATCTGGGCCATGAGCACCGTCAACGCCACCTGGCGCAGCACCGTGGATTTTCCGGCCATGTTGGGACCTGTGATGATGAGCACCTGGCTGGTACGGTTGTCAAGGAAGATCGAGTTGGGAACATACCGCTCCCCTTCGATCATCTTTTCCACCACCGGGTGGCGCCCCTCGTCAATGGCCGTGATCTCGTCGTCGTCGCCGCCGCCGTTGATGGCGGGCCGGGCGTAGTTGTTCTCATCGGCGGCCCTGGCAAGGGAGAGCAGCACGTCCACCCGGGCCAGAATTCCCGCCATGTCGAGGATGGCCCGGGTCTTTTCCACCACCCGGTCCCGCACCTGGCAGAAAATCTGGTATTCCAGGGCCGCCCGCCTGTCATGGGCGTTGAGCACCTTGGACTCCACCTCCTTGAGATCCTCGGTGATGAACCGTTCGGCATTGACCAGGGTCTGCTTGCGGATGTAGTGCCGGGGCACCGATTTCGACTGGGCCTTGGACACCTCGATGAAGTAGCCGAACACCTTGTTGAACTTGATCTTCAAAGAGCTCAGCCCGGTTGCTTCCTTCTCCTTGACCCCGGCCCTGGCAATCCACTCTTTGCCGTTTCTGGCAATTTCCAGTATCTCATCCAGCTCGTCGCTGTACCCGGTGTTGATCAGCCCGCCTTCGGCCAGGGCAGGGGGAGCGTCCTCCCGGATCGCCTCTTGGATCATGCCGGCAAGATCCACCAGATCCTGCTGGATCTTTTCCCTGCCGTTGCTGCCGTTGCTGCCCTTGAGCAGGTTTGACCGGTACCGGTCAAGGAGTTCAAACAGTTCGGGCAGTTTGAACAGGGAAGTTTTCAGGGCGGTGAGGTCCCTGGCGTTGCCGTGGCCCATGGAGATCCTGCTGCCCAGGCGTTCCAGGTCGTAGACGGACTTCAGGTGGGACTGGATGGTGCTTCGCAGGGAAGGGCTGTTTTTGGCCTCCTCGACGGCCCCGAGCCGGTTTTCGATTCTGGCACGGTCCACCAGGGGGTAGCGGATCCAGTGCTTGATCAGCCGGCCGCCCATGGCGGTGACGGTTTTGTCCAGCACGGCCAGCAGGGTCCCTTTTCTGTCCCCGGACTGGAGGTTCTTCAGCAGCTCCAGGTTGCGGCAGGATTTGTCGTCAATGGTCAGGTATTCGTTGAGGTCGTAGGGCTTGAGGGTCGAGATGTGGTCCGTGGCCTGGAGCTGGGTCTCTTCAACGTAAAAGACCGCCGCCCCGGCAGCGCAGATGCCGGCGGAAAGATTTTCGCACCCGAACCCCTCAAGACTGCGGGTCTTGAACTTTTCCGTCAGCCGCTGTTTTGAATGGGAAAAGGAGAATGCATTTTTCTCCAGATAGGTGATCTGCCGGTCCTGGAAAAACTTTGTCACATAATTGAACCCGGGATCTTTCTCGAAAAAAGAGGGAAGCAGCACCTCACTGGCATCCACCCGCAAAGCTTCGTCAATGAGGGCAGGGGGAATTCTGCCGTTGCTGGTTGCCGTTTCCGTGGTGGAAAACATCCCCGTTGAGATGTCCAAAAAGGCCAGGCCCGCCCGGTTTTTTTCGATGCACAAAGCCAGGAGGAAATTGTTGGCGGTCTTGTCCAGGAGCTCTTCGTTGAGGATCATCCCCGGAGTGACCACCCGGACCACTTCCCTTTTGACCAGCCCCTTGGCCGATCCCGGGTCTTCAACCTGTTCGCACACGGCAACCTTGCAGCCGTTTTCAATGAGTTTTGCAATATAGACGTCCGCCGCCTTGCAGGGAACCCCGCACATGGGAATGGGATTTTCCTGATGCTTGTTCCGTGAGGTCAGGGCAATTTCCAGGACGGCAGCGGCTCGTTGGGCATCTCCGTAAAACATCTCATAGAAATCCCCCATGCGGTAAAAGAGGATGGCATCACTGTATTTTTCTTTGATGGAGAGATACTGCTCCATCATGGGGGTATTTTTTTGAACACTCATATGGGAAACAGCAGATCACCGTCCGTCCTAGGATACACTCTTGGTTTTTCCTTCCTGGTCAAGGGTCTCTTCTTCACCGGTGCTGCTGACCGCTTCCCCGTTGCTGCTGCCCTGATTTTCCAGGTCAGAATCAGCCCGGACGTCTTCCTGCTGATCCCTGTCTGAGGCCGCTTTGTGGTAGGGGTCGCTTCTAAACGCCTCAAGTTCCCGCTTCAGGGAAGAGATCATCTCAAGGTGGGACTCGATGGTTTTGTTGAGGGATTTGATGGTTTTTTTGGATTTGAGTTTAGAAACAAAACCCAGATAACCGGTAATCAACAGCCCAATGCCCAGGCAGCCTCCCCAGTAGTATACGTTTTCCACAGCCGGAGCGGTCCAGTTCCATGTTTTGACCCCGAGACTCAAGGAGAGGGCCTGCGTGGCAAAGAAAAAGTCTCTGTTCTGGTAGATAATCAGCCCGGCGAATACTAAAATAATCAATCCAATAAATAGCTTAACTTTTTTCATTTGAAATCTCCATTGCGTTAATATGTCCTGTTTCCTCTGTCATCCCGGTCAACCTGTGTTTTCATTAAAAACAATTTATCAAAAATATTGATCAAAAACAATTTACCCGGGATAATAGATCAATTCCTATTTTTTTTCAAATGTTTTTTCAGGTAGAGCGGGGGGCAGCCCTGGGCCTGTTTTCAGCAACCAGAAAACAGGCCATATAAAAAGGATGGCCGAAGAGGAACAGGTCAGACAGACCTGGGACGGGTTTTCAGCTGCCAGCAAATAGGCCAAAGAAAAAGGGTGGCTAAAAACAAACGGTCAGGCCGGGAAAGGGTTTTCAGCTGCCAGGGTCCATGGATTGAAAAGCTTTACCCGGTGGGGATCGGGCCGGCCAAACAGCTTCCAGTTCAGCTGGTTCCTGGCAATTTCCCCTGTTACCTCCATGATGGAGAGGTGGAGGTGGCAGGGGATTCCCGATTTTCTGCCCGAGGTGTCGGCAATGCGGCCCAGGATATCGTTTTTTTCAACTACCGCTCCCCGGTCCACGCTTCCATTGACCGAGAGGTGGGAATACACCGAAATGCGCCGATCGGTGCCGGTGGCGGTGCCAGTGCCAGTGCCGGTGCCAGTCCTGCGGCCGTTAGCGGTGCAGTTATAGCTACTGGTGCCGGTACCACTGCTGCTGCTTCTACCGGTACCGTTATCGCTTCCGCTTCGGGTGCTGCTGCCGGTGGCGGGCCGTTCATTGGCAGCCCTGTCGGGCCTGGACGTGCCATGGTGCTGAACAACAACGGTCCGGCCGAGGAAATCCCCGCACACGTTGACAACGACTCCCCCCTCCATGGCCGGTATCCTGGTGGAGGGGGAAAGCCGGGCAATTTCGCCGCCGGAAGTCCGGTACATGCAGATGTCCAACCCCTCGTGGGCGGCATGGCGCACCCCGAAATCGGCCCACCATTTTGCCCGGCTGCCAAGGAGCATGCCCGGGTAGAAGCACCACTCAAGGGTATCTCCGGTATCCCCGATGTTTTCTGTATCAACAAGGTTGTTGCACCGCGCCAGGGCATCAAGATAATCGTTGAGGTGGAATGTCATGGCCGGTCTTCACAATCTGCCCAGGGGGTGGGCTCACACTGCTTCAAAAACAATCTTGTGACTCATCAGGTTGATATCAGCAATTTTGCCGGTGATCTCCTTGTTCTCTCCAAGCAGTCCCTTTAAGAGGAACCGGGTTGCCTCAACGGGGATGATGGCGGCAACATTTTCCATGACAAGTTCTTCACTGTCCTCATTTTTTATGTAGACATTTGATTCACACATGGTTTTCTCCTTTTTCCGGGTGAAAGTTTGTCAATAACGCTCTCTGCAGAGGCCATATCAGGAAACAACGCCAATGGCAAACAAAAAACAATGGGGGCAGGCCTGCGACTTTGTCGTCCTTGAAAAAAACATACCGGTTGAAACTCATGTCGCATTTTCAAAATCTTTAAAATTGACTATTTCTATAGTATTCTCTTTCATGGTAATATTTTTGGGGTGATAAGGTCCGTGGGGATTTAAAAATCCGTTTCGACTCTATACTTGAGGAGCA
>JAWOGI010000028.1:0-5155 GCA_046496975.1 Desulfobacteraceae bacterium
ACATTTGGCGGGCCAACGGGGTCAGGCTTTTGTTATTGACGTTATCGGACAGAACAGCACAGTCAAACCATAAAGTACACGATAATGTTAATAACGAAAGCCTGACCCCACCCCAGGGTGGCCGATGTTATGACCAAGCCCTCGGTGAGAATCAGATCAATGATCGATGCTGACCGCCAAATGTGTAATCGTCAAAAGATAGTATCAGATTTGGGATTGTTTTATCAATATATATTTGCCCTCAGGGGGGGGGGGCATAAACGACCACGACCCCGGCACCGTGAAGGGTGCCGGGGTCGTGGTCACGGCAAAGGGGGCTTTTCCGGTCACACAGGCCGCTCGTTCAATTTAGGCATACGCCTTGGAAATGGGGGGATGAAAATACCCGGACAATTCCAGCTCTTCCAATGCCTCCATGGAAAAAATCGCCCAGGGCTGAGCTTCCAGGCGCTTCAGACCGATCTCAGTGCCGGTCAACTGGCAGAAACCGTAGGTACCCTCCTCAATTTTGGAAAGGGCCGTTTCAATGTTTTGCAGGTATTGGCTGTACCGTTCGGAGGCCTTCACTTCTTGCTCAATGAAAAAAGTCACATTGCTTCTGTCAAGAATATCCGCATCCGACATTTTGAGCTGTTTGATTTTATTCAGTGTAAGATTCCTTTTTTCCAAAAGTTCATCTCTGTGGGAGAAGAGTTTCCTCTCAAAAAAGGTAAGTTGGTCTGGAGTCATGTAGCGTTGTTCTGCGTCCATTTCTGTCCTCCGTTGTTGTGGTTTGCAATGCATCGATGGAACTTGATCATAACATCGGCCACTCGTCATATTTGGCGGGCCAAGGGGGTGACCCCCAGGGTGGCGATGTTATGACCAAGCCCTATCGTTACGACTCGTTCTTCTTGTAACGCATCTGTGTTGGGGGTGTATTACCGGGCCGTTAAAAAACCGTTAAGATGTCTTGAATTTTTCAACGAAAATTCGATATTACTGCTAAATCCAGTTTATCAGGCGACACTCCGAAATGTCCAACCATGACTTTCGTGGAAAACCAACCCGGTTGTTTTTGTAACGATTTCGTAACTGCTTGATAATTCGTAATATTTTTATTTGTCCTAACACAATCCTAACACAATCCTAACAAACCACCGAATTATTTGAAAAAAATTAACACAACCCTCACATTTTCCTTGACACTTGCTGTTTGCTTTGATAGTTAAAATTCATGGAAACAGGATTACATCCTGCAACAATTCTGCAACAATTCTGCAACAATCCTGCAACCCTTAACTAAGGAGGTTAGCCATGAAATTGATTCCAACAAGTATCACCCCCACCAATGTGGCCGTCGGCGCCGGCGTAGTGATCCTCACCCCCATTGTGCTGCCCTTGGTGGGCAGCATCGCCAAACCCATTTTCAAGGCGGTCATCAAGGGGGCCCTGGTAACCTATGAAGGAACCCGGGTGGCCATAGCCGAAGCCAAAGAGTCTTTGGAGGATATTACGGCGGAAGCCAAGGCCGAAGTCGCCCAGAGCAGCGACGCAGGAGCTGAAGCCAAAACCGAAGGCGCAAAGGCCTGATGGCGATGTTCTCCTCCGGCCGGACCTGAATCCCCCCCCTGCCCAAAAGCCCCCGGCGTTTGATTTTTTTCCCACCTCATCCTGGGGTTGGGGGGCGGGTCCAACGCCATTCTTTTGACCAAAATCCCGAAGCGACCGATTTTTTCCCAGGCGGATTTACCGCCGTATCCATTGAGGACGATTATGATACCGACAGCCACCATTATTCACTGCACGGACCATCGGCTCCGTTTCCGGATCATGGACAGAAAAAGCAGAACGCCTTCCGACGCCTCCCACCTTGAAACCGCATTAAGACAAGAACTCAGATACAGCCGGATCAGGGTCTCTCCCCTTACGGGTACCGTGGTGCTGGTGGATCAGGACCTGGATCTCCAAGCCGTGGCCCGGTTCGGCAGAAAGCAGAAACTGTTTGCCCTCCATCCCCATGGGTCGTTTCCAAAGAAAGACGTTTTTGACCTGGTTGCCGGGGTTGTGGGACGGATGAACAGCGGCCTGCGTCGCATCACCGCCAACCGCATGGATATCAAAGGCACCGTGTTTGTCCTGCTGATTTTCCATGCCGCCCGGGAGCTGGCCCTGGGCCGCTTGCGGACCCCATCCTGGTTTACCGCCCTGTGGGTGGCTTCAACCCTGTACAACCGCCGCAACAACAGCAATTTTCAATCAACAGCCGCCGAAACCGGGGAGGGTCCTTGGACCCCGGACCTGGACGGCGAGGATGGTTTGGAGTGATACCGAATTTATTCAGACGAAAAAAAAAGGCCGCTGTCACCACGGCTGTCCATACCACTGTGCCCGGCCGGAAGCGGTTTTATGTGCCGGGACTGAAAAGCTCCGCGGCATTGAAACAAGCCCTGGAAGCACTGCCCCGGGAGCATGACAACATCTTCTTGTGCAGGGCCAGCACCGCCACGGGCAAGGTGCTGATTTTCCACGACACCGGCCTGGAAGAGGAGGCACTGTTCACCCTCATCCGGGAGGTGAAAAGAGCCCTTCCCCGAACAAAGCCGGCTCCAAAGCCTCAACCGGGGGGCAGAGAGAAAGACCCTGCCACGAAGCGAAAAAAGTTCTCCCTGGCCGGCATTCTGCCCGCCTTCAAGGCCGGAGGCAAAGCGCACACACCCCCCCAGTGGCATACAATCCCTGCCAGTGAGGCCCTCAAGGCCTTTGACACCCAAACCGAGACAGGACTCTCTTTTCATGGGGTGGTGGACCGGCGCAACATTTACGGCGCCAATGTTTTGCCCCAAACCCAGTCCCGCTCCGGGCTGAAAATTTTCATGGAACAGATGAACTCGCTGCCGGTGTACCTTCTGGGGGCCGCCGCCGGTGTGTCCATTCTCACCGGCGGCATGGTGGATGCCGCCATCATTTTCGGCGTGGTGGTGGCCAACGGGGTCATCGGCTATGTTACGGAAACCCGGGCCGAAAAAAACATTGACGCCCTCAACGACCTGGTCCATCACATGGCCGAAGTGGTCCGCGACGGCAAGCCCATGTTCACCTCCGCCGACGAGGTGGTGCCCGGCGATATTTTGCTGCTGAAACCGGGCAGCTTTATCCCTGCGGACAGCCGTATCATTGAAGCTTCCCGGCTGACCATTGACGAATCCATGCTCACCGGGGAGAGCCTGCCCGTCGCAAAACACGCTGTCCCCATCGCCGGCGGCGACACTGCCCTGGGGGACCGGAAAAACATGGCCTTCATGGGCACCTGCATTACCGGGGGCCAGGGACGGGCCGTGGTGGTGGCCACGGGGAGCCATACGGAAATCGGGGCCTTGAAACGCCTGCTCAACGACACCGACACTCCGGAAACCCCCATTGAACGGCAGCTTGACGCCATCGGCAACCAGCTCATATGGATGTGCGGCGCCATCTGCACCGGAGTGTTCGGCCTGGGACTGTTGCGGGGATTCGGTTTTTTGAACATGCTGCGCATGTCCATCTCCCTGGCGGCGGCCGCCGTGCCCGAGGGACTGCCGGCCATGGCCACCATCAACTTTGCCATCGGCATCAACCGCATGAAAAAAGACAACATCGTGGTCCGCCACCTGCCGGCGGTGGAAACCCTGGGGGCCATCCAGACCCTGTGTCTGGACAAAACCGGCACCCTGACCCAGAACTGCATGCGGGTGACCACCGTGTATGCCGGGGATGCCTGGTACGACATGAGCGATCAGGGCCTGGAGCAGCGAAGCGCTGTCCTGGAGGGTCTCGGCGAGACCCGCCCCCTGGAGCTGGAGGACCTCATCCATGTGTGTGCCCTGTGCTGCGAAACCAAAATCAACGGCACCTGCACCGACGGCCGGCTGGACATCTCCGGCTCGGCCACGGAAAGCGCTTTGACTGCCTTTGTCAGCGACAGCGGCGTGGATGTGAAAAAAATTCGCAAAGCCTCTCCCCTGGTGACCATCAACCACAGGTCCGAGGATCGGCTGTTCATGAGCACCGTCCATAAAACTCCAGAAGAGGGGGAACAGCTGGTCATGGTCAAGGGAAGCCCCCTGGAGGTCCTTTCCCGGTGTGATACCGTCATTGTCAACAATGAAAAAAAGCCCCTGTCCGGTGCATTGCGGGAGCGCATCACCCGGGCCAACGCCGCCATGGCCGGCGACGCCCTGCGGGTACTGGGCCTGGCCCGGCGCCGCATCAACGGTGATGGTGCCGGTTCACCGGAACAAAAGATGACCTGGCTGGGCCTGGTGGGCATGATGGATCCCCCCCGCCCGGGAATTGGGAAGCTTCTTGGGCAGCTCCACACCGCCGGGGTGCGTACCGTCATGATCACCGGGGACCAGGAGATCAGCGCCCGGACCATTGCCCGGCAGCTCAACCTCTCCGCAGGGGAACCCCTGGCGGTCATGGACTCCCGAGAGCTCAACTGCCTGGACGAGGCCGCACTGATGGAAAAGGCCTCTGGCATCCATGTCTTTTCCAGGGTTTCTCCCTCCCAGAAGCTCAAGATCGTCAAGGCCATCAAGGCCTCGGGCCGTACCGTGGCCATGACCGGTGACGGCATCAACGACAGCCCGGCCCTGAAGGCGGCGGACATCGGCATCGCCATGGGCCGGAGCGGCACCGATCTGGCCCGGGACGTGGCCGACGTGGTGCTCACCCAGGACAACCTGGAACTGATGGCCAGCTCCTTGGCCGACGGCCGGACTATCTTTCACAACATCAGAAAATCGGTGCATTTTTCCCTGGCCACCAACATCAGTGAAATTCAGCTGCTCATCACCGCCATGGTTTTGGGGCTGCATCCGCCCCTGAACGTCATGCAGCTGCTGTGGATCAATCTGATTTCCGATATTTTCCCGGGGCTGGCCCTGTGCGCGGAAAAGCCGGAGACGGATGTCATGGAGCAGCCCCCCCGGGACCCGGAAGCTCCTTTGTTCAGCCGCCGGGATTTCCGGCAGATGGTGGTGGAATCCTCCACCATGACCGGCGGCGCCATGGCGGCCTTTGCCTTTGGCCTGTTCCGGTACGGCGCCGGTGCCCGGGCCGAGGTATTCGTCGAAAAAGAAGGTGAAAAGGTCAATGCCAAAAGCATTATGGGTATTTTAATGCTGGCTGCCCC
>JAWOGI010000033.1:0-5820 GCA_046496975.1 Desulfobacteraceae bacterium
GGCGGCAGGGTGTACCGCCATTTTTTCGGTCAGCCCTTTGGCAACAACAACGAGATGTTCAAAGATTTTTTCGAGGAGTTCATGGGCCGGGGACCCTCCAGGCAGCACAAGGAGAAGAGTCTCGGTTCCGGCTTTATCATCAGCCGGGATGGGTTTATAGTTACCAACAACCACGTGATTGAGGATGCCGACCAGATTAAGGTAAAGCTTTCCAACGAACAAGAGTACGATGCCAAAATTGTGGGCACTGATCCTAATACAGACCTGGCACTGATAAAGATCGAGGCTGACAACCTCGTGCCCCTGGAAATCGCCGATTCCGATGATCTTCAGGTCGGCACCTGGGTGGTTGCCATTGGCAGTCCCTTTGGTCTGGAACAGACGGTGACCGCGGGTATTGTCAGTGCAAAGGGCAGGATCATCGGATCAGGCCCCTACGACGATTTTATCCAGACCGATGCCTCCATCAATCCGGGCAACAGCGGAGGCCCCCTTTTGAATCTCCAGGGCGAGGTCGTGGGCATCAACACAGCCATAATTGCCAGCGGCCAGGGCATCGGGTTTGCCATTCCATCAACCCTGGCCGACGGCATTATCAGCCAGCTCATGACCTCGGGCGAGGTGACCAGGGGCTGGATGGGGGTCGCCATACAAGATATCACCCCTGAGCTTGCCGAGTATTACAATATAAAAGAGAAAGATGCCGTGCTGGTGGCCAAGGTGTACAAGGGCGATCCTGCTGACAAGGCGGGCATTGAACCCGGAGACATCATCACCGAGGTCGAGGGGAAAAAGATAGAGTCGTCAAGGGACCTTACCTCGTCCATTGCCGGCCTTGGTGTGGGGAAAAAGGTCAAGGTGAGCCTGATCAGGGACGGGCGCAAGAAAAACGTCTATGTCAAGCTGGCCAAGAGAAGTGATGCAGAGCCGGGAGCCGTTTACGCCGAAACCGGATTTGATGAGTTTGGTTTTCAGTTTACTGAAATTGACGATTCCAATGCCGAAAAATACGGTTACCCCCGTTCCGTGGAAGGCCTGGTGGTGACGGACATGGAGCCCGGCAGCAAGGCGGCAAAGTCGGGCATCAGAAAAGGGGACCTCCTCAAAGAATTCAACCACACGCGGGTTGAAAACCATGAGCAGTACAGCAAACTTCTCTCCCAGGTCAAGGAGGGGGATGTTGTCCAGCTTCTCTTTCGGCGGCACAACGTCAGTTTCATAGCCGTTCGCATGCAAAAATAGGAGATTGGATCTGAACTCCGGCCAGCTTTGCTGGTTGGTTTGATGAACCAAACCAAACAAAAAACCCCTTGGGGAAAGTTTATCTCCCAAGGGGTTTGTGTTTTGTCGGATACTGCCGGTTTAATCTTTGGTGGAGCTGAGGGGGATCGAACCCCTGACCTCATGGCTGCCAGCCATGCGCTCTCCCGGCTGAGCTACAGCCCCACAAAGTGATGCCATTAATAGTCGATTCTTTCGGCGTTGTCAATAGAAAAAAATAAAAATTTGATATTTACCTTGAAATTATTTTTCCATGGGGCTGGAGTCAACCTTTGTTTGAACGAAATTGTTTGTCTTTTGTTTTTCTGCTGTGCTGCGCCAAATGTTTAATATTGGAATTGCTGCAGATTCATAAAAAATGGTTGACACAGGGGATGATAAAAAGGTAAAAATACTGATTTATTAACATTTTAGTATGGGTTTATCTATTTTGGAGAGTAAAGGGAGAGTGTGATGCTCAAATTAATGCGTGAAAATACCGGGTCCTGGATAATAAAGATTCTTCTTGGGCTGATTGTTCTGGTTTTTGTTTTTCTGGGTATGGGGTCAATGGGATCAAAGAAGGGGGACAGGGTCGCCTCTGTGAATGGAGAACCCATCACCATGAAAGAGTACCAGCGTTCCTATCAGAATGTTCTGGAGCAGATGCGCAGACGGTTTGGGGACAACCTCAACGACGAACTCATCGGGATGCTCCAGGTGAAAAAACAGGCCCTGGACAGGTTGATTGAAGACCGGCTGGTGGCCAATGAGGCTGAAAAAATGGATATTACCGTGTCTGACAAGGAGGTACGGGATTCCCTGCTGAACATCCAGGCGTTCAGGAAAAACGGCGTCTTTGACATGGAAACCTATAAACGGGTCCTGGCAAGAAACAGGATGAGTCCGGAGTCCTTTGAAACGATGCAGAAGGCCTCGTTGAGAAACAGGCAGGTGCAGGAACTTGTCCTGGAAAGTGTTGCTGTTTCTGATATGGAGGCTGCCGAGTGGTACAGATATAATAACGCTGAAATCTCAATTGATTATGCAGAGTTTGATCCGGCATCCTACACGGAAATCACCCCTGGTGATGAGAAAATAAGGGAATTTTATGAAAAAAACAAAGAGAACTATAAATCTTCGGCCATGGTGAAAGTCCGGTACCTGAAGTTCTCGTCTGAAGGGTTTCAAAAAGAGGTAAACGTCTCCCTCGAGAGGCTGAAGGCTTATTATGAGGAGAATCTGGAGGAGTTTAAGGTTCCCCCCAAGGTAGAGGCCCGGCACATTCTCATCAAGGTTGCGGAAAACGCAGACACTGAAAACGTCCAGGCAGCGAAGAAACAGGCTGACCAGGTGTATGAAAAGGCCTTGGCCGGTGAGGATTTCGCCTCCCTTGCCGAAACCTTTTCCCAGGGGCCAAGCAAAAACAGCGGCGGGTACCTGGGATCCTTTACCAGGGATTCCATGGTCAAGCCCTTTGCCGACAAGGCCTTTTCCATGGAGGCCGGTGATATCAGCGAGCCGGTAAGGACACAGTTTGGCTTCCATGTAATCAAGGTGGAGGCAAAATTTGACGCATCCGAAAAATCCTTTGAAGAAGCCAAACCGGCTATCACCGAAAGACTTGAAAAGGAAGAGGCGCAAAATCTTGCCTACTATGCTGCCGGCAAGGCCTTTGACGCCGTTATCGACGGGGATGACCTGGAGCAGGCAGGACTCATTGCCGATGAGAAGGTGGTCACCTCGGATCCCTTTACCAGAAAAGGACCCCGGGATTTCGGTCCTGGTGCTGCCGAGTTTGCAAAAACGGCCTTTTCCCTGCCGCTCATGGAGATCAGTGATGTCAAAGAGATCGGCAACGCCTACTACCTTATCAAACCCGTTACCAGAAAAGAGCCTGCTGTTCTTGAATTTGAAGCGGCAAAAGAACAGGCTGCAGCGGATCTGACAGAAGAGATGCAGTTAAATGCGGCCAAAGAAGAGGCTTCTGCCTTTTTTGCATCCGTTGAAAAGTTGAACGACCTTGCAGCAGCGGCTCAAAAAAAAGGGATTCAGGTGGAAACAACCGGTTCGTTTACCCGGAAAGAAGCCGTGCCGGGGATTAACAACAGCGCCTCACTGGTTAAGGCGGGATTTGAGCTTACTGAAAAAGACCGGATCTGTGACGAGGTATTAAAATCCAACAACAGGTTTTACGTTATTGCCCTGAACGAGAAAACAGTCCCCGGACAGGAAGCCATTGATAACAACCTTGCAGAGGTCAAAAAAGAGCTGAAGCAGACCAAGCAGAACAGGGTTTATGACGGCTGGATCAGCGAGTTGAAAAAGAAGGGAACCATTGAAATCCAGGAGGGTATCCTGGATTGATTCCCCTGAAATAATGGAGGGCTTTTACAGGGGGAGGAATACCAAATGCCTCCCCCTGTTTTTGTTCCGGCCGTGCCGGATTATGGAGAAATCAAGGAGAAGACGCTTTATGAAACGCCCATTGTCTTTTACTATAGTATCGCTGGCGCTGACCTGTCTTGTGCTGGTGATGTTTGCCGGCTGCCTCGGAAGGCAAACCCAGGCAGTTTCAGACACCACTGCCCCGAAAATCCCTTCCGGTCCCGGTGAGGCAGCAGAGGCCCCTGCAGACAACGGTGACCCTCCTGACTCCCTCGCCTTTGATCCGGCCCTTGTCAGGGGCACCCTGGACAACGGGTTTCGTTACGTTCTTCTGGAGAACAAAACCCCGGAGAACAGGGTGAGCATGCACCTTGACGTGCTTGCAGGTTCGATGAACGAAACAGACCAGCAGCGGGGAATAGCCCATTTCCTCGAGCACATGCTGTTCAACGGATCCACCCACTTCCCGCCGGGAGAGCTTGTGGCGTATTTCCAATCCATTGGCATGCGGTTTGGTGCCGACGCCAATGCCCATACCTCTTTTTTTGAAACGGTGTATGATATTTTGTTGCCGGCCGGGGACAGGGAAAACCTTGACCAGGGGCTTCTGGTCATGGAGGATTATGCCAGAGGAGCCCTCCTGCTCCAGTCAGAGATTGACCGGGAGAGAGGGGTTGTGCTTTCGGAAAAGAGAAACAGGGACTCTGTCGCCTACAGGACTTTCCAGAAATCCCTGAAGTTTGAACTTCCCGGTTCGAAAATCACAAAACGGTTCCCCATTGGAGTGGAACAGGTGATCAAAAAAGCCGATGCCGGGGTTTTCCGTTCGTTTTACGACACCTGGTACCGGCCGGATAATATGGTTCTGGTCATGGTGGGGGATTTTGATGCTTCCCAGGCCGAAGCGATGATAAAAAAGCGGTTTGCCGCCATGGCGCCAAGGGCGGAGCAGAAAAAAATCCCCGACGTCTTTTGGGAGCCCCACTCGGGAATCAAGGCGTTTTATCACCACGAGGCAGAGGCCGGCAACACCGAAGTTTCCATCAATACCCTGGAACGAGTGCCGTTCAAGGCCGATGATCTGGCTTCCTTCCGGCAGAGGGCGGTGGAAAAGGTTGCCACAAGAATTTTCAACAATCGGCTCTCCCAGCTTGTCCGGGAGCCCGGGTCGCCATTTACCGATGCCGGCTGCTTTTCCGGCCGGTATCTTCATTCTGTTGATTACGCGTCCCTGTCCGCAGAAACCCGGCCGGAAAACTGGAAAAAATCATTGGTTGTCCTGGAAAACCGCCTTCGACAGGCCCTGGAACACGGGTTTACCGGCCAGGAGCTGGAACGGGCAAAGGCCGATTTTCTCCTGGAACTGGACAGGGCCGTAAAAGAGGCGGATACCCGGAAAAGCACCGACCTTGCCAGGCAGATTATCCACAGGATCAACAGAAAACGGGTCTTTCACTCCCCCCGACAGCGAAGGGCATTGTTAAAGCCCCTGGTTGAATCCCTCTCCCTGGAAGTGGTGAACAAGGCCTTTGCCAATATCTGGTCGGCAGACCACAGGCTGGTGGAGGTGACGGGCAATGCCTTTGTCGATTCAAACCAGGCCGTGGCCGAAGAGGAAATTCTCTCTCTGTTTGAGCAGTCCAGAACCCATGGTGTTGCGCCGTACCAGTCCCAGGAGACCCTCTCTTTCCCCTATCTTCCAGAACCTGAAAAGGCCGGAGAAATACGGAATGTCAAAAAAATCGAAGACCTTGGCATTCAACAGCTCTTTTTTGCCAACCGGGTCCGTTTGAATTTGAAGAAAACCGATTTTAAAAAAGGAGCTTTTCTCTTCAGGGTCGATTTCGGCAGCGGCAGACAGGCAGAACCCAAGTCCATGCCGGGGCTTGGGCTGATGGCGGAAAGCGTTATCAATGAAAGCGGCCTTGGCGCCATGGACAGGGATCAGCTGGACGAGGCCCTGGCCGGAAGAAACCTGGAGATGAGATTTCGCACAAATTCCGATGGGTTTTCTCTGGCCGGGAGGGCCGGCAATGGTGAGGCAGAGCTGGTGTTTCAGTTGATGCGAGCCTATTTCCTCGATGCGGGTTACAGGGAGGATGCCTTTTTTCTTGCACTCCAGCGGTACAAACAGATGTACGACCAGATGAAACGAAAACCCGGCGGTGTGGT
>JAWOGI010000140.1:0-8014 GCA_046496975.1 Desulfobacteraceae bacterium
GGGCTTGACCATAACTTCGGCCATTCAACGGAAGGAACAAAAGGGGCTTGGTCATAACATCGGCCATTTGTCACATTTGGCGGGCCAACGGGGTCAGGCTTTTGTTATTGACGTTATCGGACAGAACAGCACAGTAAAACCATAAAGTACACGATAATGTTAATAACGAAAGCCTGACCCCAACTCAGGTTGGCCGATGTTATGACCAAGCCCGGTTTTTGAGACCCCGTAACGGATACAGTTACAACATATATTCTAAGATGAGTATAGTCAAGGACTATTAATTTTATTTAACTCTCATACCGTTTCATTTACAGGAAAAAGTTTTGAGGAGGGGGAGATGCACCGGCAATTTTGGCCGAAGTTCCTATGAAACCCTCTTCTTCCTTGCCAATAGCTCCAGGCTCTGGTATTTTCCCAGAATGAAAGCAGACAGCCCTCGACCTGACAAGGTAAAAATACTGGCCGTATCGGACTTTACCGACAAATCTCTGATAAAGAGTGTAGAAACCAAAACCCTTGAACCGGTGGACCTGATCATCTCCTGCGGAGACCTTGCTCCGGAATACCTCTCGTTTTTGAGGGAGAGGCTTGAAAGACCGCTGTTTTACGTAAAGGGGAACCACGATATCCGGTATACCCCGGCCAACCCCGTGGGGTGTGAAAACATCCACGCAAGGATCATGCAGTTCAAATCCCTGAACATCATGGGCCTTGAAGGCTCCATGTGGTACAATGGCGGGGAAAACCAGTACACCGAAAGAGAGATGCAAAAAATCATCTTCAAAATGTGGTTTCCAATATGGCGAAAAAAAGGCCTGGACCTTGTGGTCACCCATGCTCCGCCGCGGCATGTTCGCGATGGCCATGATCTTTGCCACATGGGGTTTCAATGTTTTCTCGACCTGATTCACAAACGAAAGCCCGCCTGGTTTATCCACGGTCATATTCACAAAAACTTTGAAAGCGCCAGGCAGAGAATTTCTGTAATCAGTGGAACAAACGTTGTCAACACCTGTGGTTTCACCATCCTAGAGGTTTAGCAATGATAAATTTTCTAAAAAAGTTCTTTTCATCAAGCCAGGAAAGCCACGTCACTTCATTTAACGAGCAGCAGGAGGCCAATGAAGAGGTCCGGTTTATAAACCATGGGGAAAATTACGTTGAACTCGACAGAATCATCGGCAGTGTGGGCAAGTACTACGATTTTGACTCCAGGTTCAGGCCCAAAAAGCAGATATCCGGGAAACGGTTCACAGAGATAAAAAAGGCCATTCGCCATGGCACCCCTCTTCCGCCGGTACAGCTCTATCAGATCCGCCGTGATTTTTATGTCCTGGACGGCAACCACAGGGTTGCAGCGGCAAAAGAGCTTGGCCAGTCGAAAATCAGGGCAAGCATCATTGAGCTGTGTTCCGACAGCAACACCATGGAAAACCTTTTGTACATGGAGAGGCAGGATTTTTTCAGGAAGACCGGGCTCGAGGAGACCATTCACCTCACAGAAGTGGGAAAATACAACTATCTTGAACGACAGATCGAAAAGCACAAAAACCACTTGACCAATATTTCAGGGCAAGAGAGCGATTTTGCCAAAGCGGCAAAGGACTGGTTCAACACCATTTACATCCCTCTGACCACCATCATCAAAAACGGCAGCCTGATCAAACATTTCCCCTCAAGAACCATTGCCGATCTCTACACCTATATTGCCCATCACCACTGGGAGAGAAACACCAACAGGCGATACGGCATAGGCATTGACCGGTTGATTCCCAGGACCATGGAGGACTTCAGAACGGCCATGCTTGAAAAAAACACCCCGGATTATCCTGAAATGAAAAGAACCATAACGGCCTTTATCCTCATCAACTCCACAGCATCCAGCGAGGCAAAGATCATTGAAAGGCTTTTTGCCATTGATGAAATCAAGGAAATCCACGGTGTTCACGGAGCCATTGACATCCTGGTCAAAGTAATCCTCAAGAGGGATTTCCTGGCATCCGATGCAGAAACCATCGCAGAATTCATGGACGAGCATGTCAGAAAGATCAGCGGCGTCAAGGGAACCCAGACCCTTATCCCCGGCATTTCAAGGGTAAAAGAAGACATGTTTGGGGGTTGACCCTAGCACAGCCCCTTACCCCCGGCATGGCCGATTTCCGGGAAATTCGAGTGTCGGCGGGAAAACCATTGCATGCAAGTACTTTTGAAGCATGCCAAATAAAAGGACGATTCTTTGAAATACAATTTAGAAAGCAATGACATGCCTCTGAAGGCCTCTTTGTGTGCAGCCTTCCTGGGAATCCTTTTCGGGGCCAATGCCGTGGCCATAAAAATCAGCCTTTCCGGCTTGGGATCTTTTACCAATGCAGGCCTGCGGTTCACCTTTGCCGCCCTTGCCATCACCGGCTTTGCCAAAATAACTGGTGTCCCCCTGGCCATCACCAGAAAACAGGCCGGAAAACTTTTGGTTCTTTCCCTGATCTTCACCGTGCAGCTCTCCTGTTTTTACGCCGGCATGGCCAGGACAACAGCCTCCCACGGAACCCTGATCATCAACCTGCTTCCCTTTGTGATACTGGTGCTGGCCCATTTTTTCATTCCAGGGGACAGTATCACCCTGAAAAAAAGCGCAGGCATAGGACTTGGGTTCATCGGGATCGTCTTTCTGCTGCTGGATATGCAGACAATGGGCAGTGATTTGAAAACCGGAGACGCCATTGTGTTCTGTGCCGTTCTGCTGTGGGGATGCAATGCGGTTTATTCAAAACGGATCATACCAGAATTCAATGCCATCCAGATCGTTCTCTACCCCATGTTTTTCGGAATACCCGTTTTTCTCCTATGCGGCTTTTTCTGGGACGAGCCCATGGTCTCAAGCCTTGATCCGGGTGTGGTACAGGCCCTCTGCTACCAGTCCTTTGTCTCCGCCGCCTTCGGGTTTATTGCCTGGAACACCCTGATCAAGCGATACGGGGTGACAGCGGTTCACTCATTTGTCTTTATCATGCCCGTGGCAGGGGTTTTTTTCGGCGTCCTCATCCTGGACGAGCCAATGAGTCTCCATTTACTGGGCTCCATTGTTTTCATTGTCACAGGCATTTTGATTGTCAACATGAAGAGAAAAACCAAAGTGGCAAGTGTGGCCCCCGGGGTCAGGTCTTAATCGCCGGGCTTTATCATATCATCGGCCGCTCGTCACATTTGGCTGACCAACGGGGATTTAACATTTTTTTAACATTACTGTTGATTTTATTTTTACTTTCTGTTTTTCTACGTACCTGATACTCAATGGAGGGCTTGGTCATATCATCGGCCACTTGTCACATTTGGCCGATGTTATGACCAAGCCCTCAATGGACCAGGCGTTTGCCAACCACACTGCTCTGGCACAAGCCAACAGATTTCATGCTTTGTTGTGCCCGGCAGGGCATGGGTGTTCTGCGGATGATAACCTGATTACTGATTACCAAGCCCATCGTTTACCTATGAAGGAGAAACGGATTCATGTCCAAGAGTATCACAATTGATCCAGTCACCCGGATAGAGGGCCACCTTGCCATTAGAATAGACGTGGAAGGCGGAAAAGTAGCAAAAGCCTTCAGCTCCGGGGAAATGTTCAGGGGATTTGAAACGATCCTCAAGGGAAGGGATCCGATGGATTCCCAGCAGATCACCCAGAGAATCTGCGGCGTCTGCCCTGTCTCCCACGGCATTGCATCGGTTTATGCCCAGGACATGGCCTATGGCATCACCCCTCCTGGAAACGGAAGAATTTTGCGCAACCTCATCCAGGGAGCCAATTATCTCCAGGACCATATCACCCATTTTTATCAGCTCTCTGCCATGGATTTCATCGATATAACAGCAGTTACAGGGTATACCGGCAAAGATCCCCGTCTCATGGAGGTGAAGTCCTGGGTAACATCGGAACTGGCATCCAACTCCCTTTTTCCCGCAGCCCCGTTTCTCCCCCGTTACGAGGCAGGCTATGTCGATGACCCTGACCTTAACATCACGGCAGTCAAAAACTATCTGCGAGCCCTGGAGATGCGGCGGCTTGCCCATCAGATGGGTGCCCTGTTCGCCGGCAAGCTGCCCCATGCCGCATCCATTATCCCCGGCGGGGTGACAACCTCACTAAACGTCAGAGCCATCACCTCTTACAGGGAGATGCTGGCACAGCTGCAGACCTTTATCGACCACGCCTATATCCCCGATCTGCTTGCCGTTGCATCCCACCTGCCCGACTATTTCAAGACAGGCAAAGGGTGCAATAATTTCCTGGCCTATGGGGCCTTCCCCGAATCCAGCAGCCCATCCAGCACGTTTCTCCCCGGCGGCACGGTGATCAACAACCGCTATGAACCCCTCAATGAAGCCGATATCACCGAGGATGTAAAATTTTCAAAATTTTCATCCCGTTCAGGTGCGGCCCCGTTTGAAGGCGAAACCGTTCCTGACCCTGAAAAGTACAACGCCTACTCGTGGATCAAGGCCCCCCGTTACCGGGGGAATGTCATGGAGACCGGCCCCCTTGCCCGGCTCATGGTGGCCCTCCACTCCAACCAAAACCAACGGCTGACCCCCGAGATCAAAAAATTTCTCGCCCGACTGGCCATACCGCCGGAAACCATGGTATCGGTACTGGGCCGCCACGGAGCAAGGGCCCTTGAATGCAAGCTCGTTGCCGACCAGTGCCTCCGGTGGGTGGAACAGCTGCAGCCAGGCAGACCCTGTTTCAACGATTTTGAAATTCCCGAAACAGCAGAGGGAACAGGGCTGACAGAAGCGTGCAGGGGCGCTCTGGGACACTGGATAAGAATAAAAAACCATAAAATTGACAAATACCAGTGCGTGGTGCCGACAACATGGAACTGCTCGCCAAGGGATGACCGGGGAGTGCCCGGACCGGTTGAGCAGGCCCTTGAGGGAACGAAAATCAACGACAGGGAAAACCCCATTGAAGCGGCAAGGGTGGTGCGATCCTTTGATCCCTGCATTGCCTGTGCGGTCCATTGAATCCCCGTCCCAAGGAGAAATGAATGGCAGATTTAACCCGTAGAGAGTTCATCAGGCAGAGTGCCGGCCTGGCCGCCATGATGGGTCTTGGCGCCATGGCCGTCCCAAAGATAGCCGGGGCAGTAGAGACCCTTACATCCCCAAACCCTCCTGTGTTGTGGCTCCAGGGACAGAGCTGTTCGGGCTGTTCCATTTCACTGCTCAACACCGAAAATCCGGGGCCCTACCGGCTCATTAGCCAGTACATATCCCTTACCGCCCACCAGACCCTTTCAACGGCAACGGGGCACACCTTTATTGACATCGTGGAGGCCACCATTGCCAGGGGCAACTACACCCTGGTCGTGGAGGGAAGCCTGCCGGCAGGCATGCCAGGGGCCTGCATGATGAACCACGAGCCTCTCACCGAGATTACTGCCAGGGCGGCAAACCAGGCAAAAGCCGTTGTCACCCTTGGCACCTGTGCCTCCTTTGGCGGCATCCCCGCTGCAGAGGGCAACCCCACAGGTGCTGTGAGCGTACCGGAGTTCCTCGATAGCAGACAGATCACCCCCCCTCTGATCCGGCTGCCCGGCTGCCCGGCCCACCCGGACTGGCTGGTGGGCACCCTTGTCCACATTCTGGGATTCGGCATGCCCGAATGTGACAGCAGACAGCGGCCGATGATGTTCTACAAAGATCTTGTCCACGACCAATGCCCCAGGTTTGCCGATTATGAAAGGGAAAAATTTGCTGAAAAATTCGGCGACCCGGGATGCCTTTTCAAGCTCGGCTGCTGCGGCCCCCTCACCCATGCCGACTGCAACACGAGGAAATGGAATTCCGGCACCAACACCTGCATCGACGCGGGAGCCCCATGCACCGGCTGCGCATGGGAGCACTATACGGCGAAGAAGGAATTTTCACTGTTCAGAAAAAACGAAAGACCTCGATCATAACGGAAGATAAAGAGGAAACAAAATGAAACTTCATACCAAACTCGGCATCGGCCTTCTCTCCGGGATCACACTGGTGGTTGTGGTTGCCCAGTCCCTTCAGTATGTGAACACCTCAACCTTTATATCAAAACTTTCCCAAAAGAACATCGAACTGCTGAAAACCAGGGAAGAAGGCTTTGCAAAAAATATCTTCCGCTCCATTGACAGGGCCGTTGCAGACTCCATTGAACGGGGGGAGATGGAAAAGTTCACCAAACTGATCCGTGAGCAGAAAAAATTAGAAGGTCTCCTGGAATTTTCCCTTTACAGCCGTACCGGAACAAACACCCACTCCACAGAACAAGCAAACATCGGCAATCGCCTGTCAGAGGAAATGCTCAAAACCATGGAAAAGGCACAGGCCGGTAAAATGGTTTTAAAATGGAAAAAGAGCGCCATTGAAATCTACAAGCCCCAGTTGATCACACCGGACTGCATCCGCTGCCACACCAACTGGCCCCGGCAGGGGCTGGGAGGCATCTCCTTTTTAAAGCTTTCAACGGACTCCCTGAACAAAGCCCAGGACCAGGCCGTTTTGGCCATCAACTCCATGAAGCGGTCAACCATCACCGCTTCTCTGGTTTCCGTTCTGGGCATGCTTCTTGTGCTCTCTTTGACCCTGTACATCCTGATTCGCAGGCTGGTGAGCCATCCCCTTGAAAAAAGCGCTGTCATGCTCAAAGACATTGCCCAGGGAGAAGGAGACCTGACAAGAAGACTCCACATCATGACAAAGGATGAAGTCGGAGAGATGGCAAACTGGTTTAACCAGCTCATGGACAAACTCCAGACGATCATCCAGTCCGTGGTCACAGAGATAAAGGCGCTGAACCGGTCATCAAAGAATTTTTCCGCCATTGCCAGAGAACTCACAGGCCAGGCCGGCGAAATGAACACCCAGTCCGAGGAGGCGGCCCGCTCCACCCAGCAGGCTGCAGACAGCATTGCCAATATTAACACCTCCATCACTGCAGTGAGCAGGGAAGTGGATGAATCTTCCGCCACATCGGAATCCCTCTCCGAAAAACTCACGGCCATCAAACGATCCACCGACGGCATGTCCGATCATATCAACTCCATTGCCTCCTCTTCTGAACAGATGTCGGCAACCATGACCTCCGTTGCCGCAGCGACAAAGCAGATGTCCGCCTCTGTGTCGTCCAATGCCACCTCCATTGAAGAGATGTACGCCTCCCTCAACGAGGTATCCAAGAGCTCGGGCCGCGTGGCCAACGTCTCCGGCGAAGCTGCGGAAAAGGCCGACCAGACATCTGTCATTATCAACAAACTCGGCACAGCAGCCGAGGAGATTTAAGTGGTGGTGGATCTCATCAAAAACATCGCCTCCCAGACCAACCTGCTGGCTTTGAACGCCGCCATCGAGGCGGCCGGGGCCGGGGAAGCCGGCAAGGGGTTTGCCGTGGTGGCCAACGAGGTCAAGGAACTTGCCAAACAGACCTCCGGGGCAACGGAAGATATCCGGTCCAAGGTGAGCTGGATCCAGACCAACACCAAAGAAGCCGTCGAGGCCATTGCCCTGATTGTCAAGGTGATCAACGAGGTGGATGAGCTGATCACCTCCATAGCTTCGGCAGTGGAACAGCAGACGGCGACCACCAACGAGATCTCCAGCACCATTGGTGAATCGGCAAACAGTGCCAGCGCAATTTCCGACAATGTATCCAATGCTGCCGAAGCGGCAAAGGATATCTCGGAAAATGTTGCTGCCGCTGCCGGGGAGACCAAGTCCATTGCCGATAATATCAAGGAGGCTGCCAATTCAGGCGATCATGTCAAGACAGCCTTTCACCAGGTATCTGAAAACTCCGGCGAGATTGTCAAGGAGATCACCGCAGCCGCAGAAAAGATGGACAGTGTTCTGGCCAATGTGAAAAAGGTGCATGCCGCCGCAGGCACCACCAACAGCAGTGCTGAAAAAATCAATGTTTCCGCCGATGATCTCAAGACCCTTTCCCGGAAAATCCAGACCATCATGGACCAGTTCAAAATTT
>JAWOGI010000196.1:0-4361 GCA_046496975.1 Desulfobacteraceae bacterium
CTTCCACTTAATCACGGCACTTAACCCCGTAACATTTTTTTTAACCATTGCAAGCATAATTCATAAGATTGCCCTGCACCACTCGAACAATTCCCAGCCTTCCTTTCCAATAACGGCCATGCCCTGCGGGCACAACAAAGCATGGGTCGAAGACGCGGAGCCAAGTCCGATGCAGAGGCAGCCACCCGACCAACACCAGGGCACAGACGGTGATTTTGTATCTATTCATCCTGTTGACCATCGTTCTGCCTGTATTTCCATGGATTCTCAGCAAGGTCTTGTTTGATGTATTCACGATAGTCCGTGAACAATTTCATGACAAGATCTTCAAATCCCGATATGCCCACAAAGGTGTCGTTATGATCCTGCTCCTTATCGAGCCTCCGATCTTCTACCTCCTCTCTGTAGGCATCTCCATCAAAAGGACCCCACTTCTCCTCTAACTCTTTTTTCACCTGTTCCCATGGAATTCCCTTTACCTCACCCGATTCAAACTCCTTTTCTCTTTTTTCAAGCTCAGATCTGAGAGGGTCATCTTCCCGGCTGTAACCTGGTTCAGGGATCACTTCATAATCAAGAATCGGCTTACCAAAGGCTTCAGCCATCATCATCCATGAATGCCGCAATTCTTCAATGGTTTCTCCGAAAGGTTCAATTGTATCTCTGGTGATTGATCCTGCGAACCCATTCTTGTCATAGTATGCTTCATGTATGGCATACGTGCAATCGATTTTTTCTTTTTTCCCCGAAGAATCAGGAGAAACCGTTTTCTTTCGAACCACTCTATAATTCCACATAATTCACCAATTTAATCCGTCCGGGCCTCAATGCCGGTCACGGTGTAGCCGGCATCAGTGATGGTCCGGCTCACCAGATCCTTGTCAACGGGCTGGTTTGATTCCACCACAGCCTGTTTCTGCTCCAGGTTGACCTTGGTGGAATCAATGCCCTCAAGGGCGTTCAGCCGGTCTGTCACAGTTTTGGCGCAGTGCATGCAGGTCATGCCGTCAATGTTGATGCTGGTTTTCATGGGTGTCTCCTTTGTTTCAGGTTCAATAGATTGCTCTGGAACCCGGGATTCCAGCGCTGGTGTAAAATTTTTCAGCCGCAGGGCATTGGTCACCACGGACACGGAACTCAAAGCCATGGCTGCGGCGGCAAACATGGGGTTCAATGTGGGACCGCCGAACAGATGGAACAGGCCGGCAGCCAGGGGAATGCCGGCGGAATTGTAGAAAAATGCCCAGAACAGGTTCTGTTTGATATTTCTCAAGGTGGCCCGGCTCAGGTCAATGGCCGTGACCACGCCGGCCAGGCTGTTCTGCATCAACACAATGCCGGCGGATTCCATGGCCACATCCGTGCCCGAACCGATGGCAAACCCCAGATCCGCCTGGGCCAGGGCCGGCGCATCATTGATGCCGTCTCCCACCATGGCCACCCGGGTGCCGTCCGCCTGGAGCTGTTTTACCTGGTCGGCCTTGTCTCCGGGCATGACCTGGGCCACCACCTGATCGATGTTCACCTGTCTGGCAATGGCTTGAGCGGTCAGCTGGTTGTCCCCGGTGAGCATCACGGTGGTCAGTCCCATTTTTTGAAGCCGGGCTATGGCGCTGGCCGAATCCGGTTTGACCACATCTGCCACGGCAATGAGACCGGCCAGTTTTTTGTTGACCGCCAGGTACATGACGGTTTTTCCCTGACTGGACAGGGCATGGGCTTCGGGCAGATCGTTTTCCACCACCCGGTTTTCCATCATGAACGCGACATTGCCGAACATCAGGTCTCTGTTATCCACGGCAACCCGGATCCCTCGGCCGGGAACCGCCGTGAAATCCTCAGCCGGCAAAAAAGACACCCCCTGTTTTTCTCTCTCCTCCACCACTGCCGCGCCCAGGGAATGCTCAGACCCCTTTTCAGCCGAGGCCGCCAGCTGGAGAATATCGTGTTCCTCAAATCCGTCAAGGGCCTTTATATCAGTGACCCCGGGTTTGCCCTCGGTGATGGTCCCGGTCTTGTCCAGGACAATGGTGTCGATGCGGCCGGCGGTCTCAAGGGGCTCTCCCCCTTTGATCAGAACCCCTAACGATGCGCCCCGGCCGGTCCCAACCATAATGGCCGTGGGCGTGGCCAGCCCTAAAGCACAGGGACAGGCAATGACCAGAACGGCGATGAATATTTTCAGGGAAAAGGTCATCCCGGCACCGCCGATGAGCCAGGCCCCTGCGGATATCAGGGCAATGCCTATGACCACGGGCACAAAATAGCTGGAGATGACATCCGCCATCCGTGCGATGGGGGCCTTGCTGCCCTGGGCCTCTTCCACCAGACGGATGATCTGAGCCAGGGCCGTCTCTTTGCCCACTTTATCGGCCCGGTATCGAATGGTGCCGTTCTGATTGATGCTGGCACCGGTCACCGTATCCCCCTGATTTTTTTCCACAGGAATACTCTCTCCGGTGAGCATGGATTCATCCACAGAGGTTCGCCCGTCGGTCACTGTCCCGTCCACGGCAATTTTTTCCCCGGGTCTGACAATCAGCTCATCCCCGACCGCCACATCGTCTATGGGAATCACCTCTTCTTTTCCGTGCCGAATGACAATGGCGGTTTTGGGTGCCAGTCCCATGAGTTCTTTGATGGCACCGGATGTCCGTTTCTTGCTCACGGTTTCCATGTATTTGCCCACTTTGATCAGCGCAATGATAACCCCGGCGGTTTCATAATAGAGGTTCATAACGTATTCGGGCCGGCCGAAAAAAATCAGCACCGTGTTGACCGCACTGTATGTGATGGCCGCTGTTGTCCCTATGGCGATCAGAGAATCCATGTTGGGATGGCCCTTGAACAGGGCCGGGAATCCCCGGGTGTAAAAATGGAACCCGGCCAGGACAATGGGCAGGGTCAACATCAGCTGGACCAGGGCAAAGGTGCCGGGACTCTGGCCGGGGCTGATGAAAGACGGAAGGCTAATCCCCACCATTTCAGCCATGGCCACGATCACCAGGGGAATGGCAAACCCGATGGAAATGACCAGGCGAAGATACTCCTGTTTGCGCTCTTTCTCTTTTTTCGCCTCATCCCGTCCCGGGCCGCCGGTTTCATCCATGGGTGCCAGCCCGTATCCCGCCGACGCCACCGCATGGACGATCTCCGCCTCTTCCACCCCGCCCGGTTCATATGCCACCTGGGCTTTTTCCGTTGCCAGATTGACCGATGCCGACCGGACACCGGAAACTTCCTTGATGGCATTTTCCACCCGCCTGACACAGGCCGCACAAGTCATTCCGTCTATTGTAAACTGTTTGGTTTCCATACCCATGATGATTTCACTCCTTTCTCCTGGTGCCACAACCCCTTTGGCTCAATGCTGGGTGCAGCAAAGCCGCAACTGTGAGGTGCTGGATCTTCTGAAAATTAGGTAAGATTTTTCGGTGGCGGGCTGAAACCTAAAAACCACGAAGCAGGCTTGGGGGCCTGTCCGGTTTTTTCAAATTGTCTTGCCATCGTGACCTCTCTTCGATGTCCGGGGGCGCTGTGTGATGTGCTTTTAGATTCTTATCTCTGATTTTCGTGTTATTTGGGCAAGAGAATCAGAAACCCTATTTGGTTCGGGCTTGTCTATGTTAGGTTACAGGAATAACATATGGTGTCAAGAAATTTTCGTTGAAAAGCTGATGTTACAGGATGCGAAGGGCATTATCCGGATATGGCCGGATATTAAAAGCATGGGCTTGGTCATAACATCGGCCACCCTGAGGTGGGGTCAGGCTTTCGTTATTAACATTATCGTGTTGTTTATGGTTTGACTGCGCATTTCCGTCCGATAACGTCAATAACAAAAGCCTGACCCCGTTGGCCCGCCAAATGTGACAAGTGGCCGATGTTATGACCAAGCCCTAAAAGCATCTTTGCCGTGGCCCATTCAGAAGCAGAATATGACCGGCAGGTATCTTTTCTTGACAGTCTTCCGGAAAAACCTTTCCATGGCTGCAATTTTCACTCCCGCTTTTGTCAAACCGTCTTTTGTAAAATCTGTTTCCACCAGTGCGTTCACAAGAGAAATTTCCGGTTCCAGGTTGAATAACTTGAGCAGAGACAATACCGGTACCTTGCACAGCCCCAGGCAGTCCACCAGGATATTGGTAACCACGGCCTTTTTGATCAGCCATCCTTTGGCCCGGGTGGCATGGATATCCACGGCCTGTTCCCTGGACCAGCTGTACTCCAGAGAGGCATAGACATTGTTGTAATCCCCGCCCCTGCTGGATACAGCATATCCCAGGGCGGTTCCCATGATGGCATTGGGATGGTAGGCGGTCAGCTCCAGGCCTTTGACATGGGCGGCACAGGCTGCTGCT
>JAWOGI010000296.1:0-4979 GCA_046496975.1 Desulfobacteraceae bacterium
AAGCCCCCTTCCCCGGTATTTTTGCAGAACCGATGTATACCCCCGCTCTAGAAAACCGGAAAGATCCAGGCCGGCCTGCTCTTTTACGGCCCGGATGTATTCCGGTCTGGGGTTTTTCAGAACAGAACAGCCGGCAAGGGTTTTTCGGTACAACACATACCCGATTAAAAAGGCGTTTTCAATGTTGTGCCTTACCCACCTGGGATTGACCGAGCCCCCCGATTCCACCAGGCGGACAATCTCGTCGAAAAACTTTGGTGAAAACTCGTCGGGCCTTTTAAAATAGTAGTTGAACTCTTCCTGGGACTGTTGCTCCATAAAAACACATCTCCGGATGTCTAAAAAATTCCTGCCAAGGCTGCGTGCACCCTTTTTCTGGTTGAGGCAATCTTATCATTGTCCAAAACGGTTTTACCGGACAGAAGAAATAGATCCTGGTTGAGCTCGATCTGAAGGGCAAATTTCTTCTTCTCCATGAGGTATTGCCCGTAGTGCCGGGTGATGAAACCGCCTTTGTATGGAACGTTGACCGCCACGGAAAAGCCCTGGCTGACAAAGGCGCGCCGAACAAGGGCAAGGGTTTTTGGCGGACAGGTGATGCCGCTGCTGTTTTTTTGTTTTCTGCCCCGCTCATCCCCGTTGTTGCTCAAAACGATATCCCTCCGTTTTTCACCGGCATCGGGAGCGTCACAGGGGCCGGTGCCCTCCAGGGAGTGGCAGTCAAACAAGGCCTGAACCCCGGGGTCGGCAAGGGCACTGGAGAGCTTTTCATGAAAGGGGTGGTAACACTGGTCAAGGAGCTTTGCCCGCTGGCCGGGGTCCGGATACCTGCCGGAAAGATAGATGCGTCGACCGTGGTAGTCGGTTTGGGCAATGACCCCCTTTGCCCCTGACTGGTCGGCCCCCCTGTTGAGGTCCACCACCAGCCGGCTGAACTCCGCCTTGATCACCCGCCTTGCCGGCAGGCTGCCGAACACCTCGTCGCTGCCCATGTCAACGGATTCGTATATCTCCCCGTGGTCAAGGGCCAGCTGCTCTTCAAGCCACCAGGGAACGTTTGCGGCACAGTGGGGAAGGGAGAGGAGAAACGGCAGGGTCACAGGTCACCTCCATGGGTGTTTATCGAGTTCCGTTCCAGAATCAGTGACGGCTGGGAATCGATGAGCTCTTTTGTATGGGCTGCCCGGGGATGGTTGATCACCTCCCGGCACTCTCCCGTTTCCACGATCTCACCGTTGTGGATCACGGCGATCCGGTCGCAGAGGAGATGGGCAGCGGCGATGTTGTGGGTGATGAAGAGAAAGGTGATGCCCTCGTTTCCCTTGAGGGATAGAAGAATATTGAAGATCTGCATGGAGACCGATGAATCCAGCATGGAGGTGGGCTCATCGGCCACCATCAGCTGGGGGTTCAACACCATTGCCCGGGCAATGGCGACCTTCTGCCTCTGCCCGCCGCTCAATTGATGGGGGTATCGGTGGAGATACTCCATGACCGGGCAGAGGCCGAGATGTTCCAGCAGGGTGCAGATCCGTGTGAAAAATTCCTTCCGGTTTTTTTTCTCGTGGATGATCAAGGGTTCTGCCACTATATCAAAAACGTTGAAATAGGGGTTCAAAGACTGGTAGGGATCCTGGGAGATCATCTGCACTTTTCGCCGAAACGCCTTTAATGGTGCCCGTTTCAGATATCCGGCATCCTGGTTGTTGAACAGCAGAGTGCCGCCATCGGGTTTTTCAAGTTTCAGCAGAATTCTCCCCAGGGTGGTCTTGCCGCTGCCGCTGGCCCCCACAAGGCCAAAGATCTCTCCTCTCCGGATCTCAAAGGAGACATCTTTCAGGGCGGCAATTCTCTTGCGCCCTGCTCCCAGGAAAAACCCGCCGGACCCATAGGATTTGCTGACATGGTGAAAGGCGGCAATGACGTCACTGTCGTCACCGGAAAAAGTTGTTTTAACGGGGCCATGGAAGGCTGCGCCACCGCCACTTGCCTCCCGGGAATCCAAGGGGAGGTTTTGTTTGCTGATGGTAAGGCAGGCCGCCATGAGCTTTTTTGTAAAATCGTGGGAGGGGGAGGCAAGAATCTCGTCCCGTCTGCCGTATTCCACCATCTCTCCCTGGTACATGACGGCAATGTCGTGGCATATCTCGGAAACCACGCCGATGTCGTGGGAAATGAGAAGAATGGAGATCTTCTTTTGCTGCTGTATTGCCACAAGCTTTTTCAATATCTGGCTCTGGACGGTCATGTCAAGGGCTGTTGTGGGTTCATCGGCAATGATCAGATCAGGGCTGCAGGCCAGGGCCATGGCAATGACCGCCCTCTGTTTCATGCCGCCGCTGTACTGGTGGGGATAATCCCACCGCCTTGACAGGGAGAGCCCCACATCGTCAAACAGCTCTTTGACCCGGTCATCGACCTGGGATTTTGACAGTTCCGGGCAGTGGACCTGCATCACCTCGGCCACCTGATCCCCCACCCGGTGAACAGGGTTCAAAGAGTTCATGGCCGCCTGGAATATCATGGAGATCTTCTTGCCCCGCAGCGCCATCATCGCTTCACCGGGCAGGGTCAAAAGATCCTCGTCGTTGAACAGCACCTCTCCGGTATCCACCACGGCGTTGTCGGCAAGAAGCCCCATGAGGCCCAGGCCGATGGTTGTCTTGCCGCTTCCCGATTCACCGATGAGGCCAAGGGAGCTCCCCTTTTCAAGGGAAAACGAGATGTTTTTTGCGGCAGGAACAGCACCGGCTCCGGTGTGGTAGGTGATCCCCAGGTTTTTCACTTCGAGTAAGGCCATCTAATTCTCCACTCCCTCTTTTCGCATTCGTGGATCCAGCATCTCTTCCATGGCCCTTCCCATCATGTAAAAAGAGAGGGTGATCAGGGAGATGCATATTCCCGGCGGAAAGAGCCAGTAGGGCGCCTGGAACATGTTCCCCGTCTTCCAGACCCACTGGAGCATCATGCCCCAGCTCACCGTGCCGGGATCGCCGAATCCCAGAAACGCCAGGACCGCTTCGATGATGATGGCCGAGGTGACCCGGAAGGTCATGAACAAAAGCGCCATGGGCAGTACATTGGGGGCAATGTGCCGGAAAATGATCCGCAGATGGGAGGCTCCCGACACCCGGGCGGCATCGATGAAGGGCCTCTCCTTCAAAGCAAGGGTCTGGGACCGGATCACCCGGGCAACCCCGGGCCAGCGGAACAGGGCAATGAGCAGGACAATGGTCCAGATACTCAGCTGACCGAAAAGAGAAGAGAGCAGCAGCACCACAAGAAGGGTGGGCATGATCATGATCATGTCAGCGGTGCGCATGAGAAGCGTATCGATGATCTTTCCGCTGTAGCCGGCTGCCATGCCGATGACGGTGCCAAAGACAATGCTCATGAAAGCCGCCGACACCCCCACCATGAACGCCACCCTGGCCCCGGTGAGCAGCTGGCTGAAAAGATCCCTTCCCATGTAGTCCGTTCCCAGCCAGTGATCCGCCCCCGGGGGGGTCACATTGGAGATATCCGGATCAACACCTGTCATGGGATGGTACATGGGATCGATCCATGGCGGGACAAAACTCGCCGCTGCCATCAGGGCAAAACCGATCAACAAAACCACCCCGCATTTTCCCAAAGGGTTTTTCCAGAAAAAGGCCAGATAGGGAAAAAACATTCCCGACCCGGGCTGCCGGCCGGTATGGTATAAACTGGTGCTTTTTGGCAAAGCCATCTATGATCTCCCTGATGCTTTCATGATTTGTTGTGATGCACAGCATCATGGTCACTATTCATATTTAATCCTTGGATCCAGCCAGGTGTACAGTATATCCACAATAAAATTGGCCACGAGCACCACAATGGAAATAAAGAGAAACGAGGCAAGGGCAAGGGGGTAATCGTTGTTGGTGACAGCAAAGATCAGCTCCCTGCCGAGCCCCGGCCAGGAGAAGATGATCTCGGTCAGAGCCCCCCCGTTGACGGAAAAGGCAAGGCTTAAGCCAATGCTTGTCACCACGGGAAGGGAGGCGTTGGGGGCGATGTGGTGGTTGCAGATCTGCTTGTCGCTGAGCCCCTTGGCCTTTGCCGTCATCACATAATCCTCTCCGATCACATCCAGCATGCTGCTGCGCATGATGAGCATGTAGGAGCCGAAATGGATGATGCACAGGGTAAACAGGGGCAGCACCATGTGATAACCGATGTCCATCGCTTTCATGAACCAGGAGGTGCCAGGGGTAATCCACAGTTCCGGGGAGAGCATCCCCCCCAGGGGAAAGAGCCCGATATGATAACCAAAAACCCAGATCACAATCAATGCGATCCAGGGCAGAAACAAAGTGTGGCAGACAAGGGCGATAATGGTTCCAATGGTGTCTATGCGTTCTCCCTTGTGCCATGCGGAAATTTTACCCAGAAAGATACCGGCAAAGGCCGACAAAACAATGGAGGTGGTAAAGAGCAGAACGGTATTGGGAAGCCGGTCGGCGATGATGGAGATGACCGGTTCTCCGTAGTGAAAGGAATTGCCCAGACTGCCCTGGAGAAAATTTTTAAGATATATGAAGTACTGGGTCAACAGCGGTTTGTCAAGGCCCAGCTGGGAAATCATGTACCGGGCATCCTCGTGGGTCATGGAGGGATCCACCATCCTGTTCACAGGATCTCCCGGTGCAAAGTGGAAAAGCAGAAACAGAACCGTCAGCAGGACAAAGAAAATCAGGACAATTTCCACGGAGCGCTTGATAAAAAACAGTTTCATATCATAAATTCCCGACCCATAAAATTTAAACTTACAAATAACAAATAAATTCCAATAAAACAAGGATCAAACCTCGACCAGAGGAACTTCGTGGTTTGGTGATTGTTATTTGGTGATTGAATATTCTTTGTTATTTGTTATTTGCTTATCCCTGACAACAGAGATGGACCAGATATTGCCGATGCCCCCGACCATTTCCACCCACCCGGTAAATTTTTCC